>CALVUW010000001.1 GCA_944363695.1 uncultured Bacilli bacterium
TCGCATATTGATGACGATATTCTCCCTTAACTGGGAAATAATATTTAGGTTGCATAAGATTAATTAATAGGCTTAAATCTTCACGTGAAGCATGATGTAGCAAATGCTTTTTACTAGATAGACTAATAGCATTGACACCCAACATAGCAATGTCATCCATAACCGTTGCAAAACGTTTTTCTACACCCGGATAAGACGGTTCTGTAATGAAAATCGTATCGGTTGTTTTTAATTTAATATAACGATCATAGCCTTTAATAATTCTTTCTAAGTTAGCAAAAGGCTTTTCTTTCTCATCAGAGATAAAGACAACGACATCTTTGTCATCCAAATTCGTTAAATCACCTATGACATGTTTATCAACGGTTAAATAGTGGTGATTAATTGCATAATGAATTGTATGCTGTAAACTCTTACCCATAATGACGATTTTTCGATGCGTTTTGCTAACTTCGTCAAAAATTTCTTGAATCCGATAGAAATGAGCCGGAAAAATAGTAGCGATAATCCGATTTGGATTCTTTGCTAATACGTTACGAATAAAATCTTGCACACGATTATTAGGGCTAGTATAACCACTACGCTCTGCATACATAGACTCACATAGCAAGCACAATACGCCTTGCTTGCCCACATAGGCTAATTTACCAATATCTGTTTTATAAATTCCAGTCATCGTATGATCAAAAGTAAAATCACCCGTATATACAATCGCACCATCGGCTGTATATAATACATAACATAAAGCATCAGGAATAGAATGCGTCATCGCAATAGCGAACATACTTTCTTTACCAAATGCAACTTTAGTATGTGGTTTAATTTCTATTAGCTTACATTTTTCTTTTTGCTCTTCCGTCAAATCTAACTTTAATAATTCTAACGTCAACTTGGCACCATAGATAGGAACTTCTGGTAAACTTTTTAAAATATCTGGTACAGCTCCCATATTTCCCTCGTGTCCATGGGTTAGAAAGATACCTTTAATCTGTTTACGATGTTTTATTAAATAATCATAATTAGGAATAATATAATCAATTCCCAAATTCTTTTCATTATCATATTTTAATCCGGCATCAAAGACATAAATATTTTTATCGACGGTTACAATATACATATTTTTTCCATTCTCGTTTAAACCGCCTAAACTAAAAATTTTAATTTTACTCATATAAACTCCTTTCTTATCCCGTTGTAAACGTCCTTCATTATACGCTATTTTTTCCGTTTTGGCAAGTAATAAGCCATTTGCTTCTGTAAACGTTTAGTATTATGATCCATTGTTTCTTGATAAAACTGCAAATGTAAATCTGTTCGCCGATTGGTTCCATCCAGCTGATATAAGTCAAAATGAAGGATTTTATCTAATAAAGTTACCCCATAGATTCCCTGATATACTAAGATGGTATCCAACAATGGTAAATCCGATAACAAAAAAGATAATAACTGACTATCTTTTGTCGCATTAATGAGATGGGTCACTTGTGATATTTGTTCTAGTAATATATCCACACTTTGATGATTGGTTACTAAGGGAGTTACATCACGATTAAAAAAAGGAGCTTCTACTACATCCGGAATTGTCTGTTGCAACAAACATATGCTTTTAACCAATGTAAAGCGATTATAACTAGCTACTTGTTGTTTTAATTCCACTTCGGTTGTTAACATTTCAAACTTTTGCTCCCAGTTTCCCATATTTACCTCTTAAGAAGCTAACTTTTCTAACGCATTTTTAGCAGCTACTTGTTCTGCTTCTTTCTTGCTGCTACCTTTGCCAACACCATAGATGATATCATCTATTTTCACTTGCATCGTAAACTGTTTGTCATGTGGTGGACCACTTTCTTCAATTAATTCATAATAAAGACTCTTTTGGCTAGTTTGTACAGCCTCTTGCAAAGCAGATTTATAATCTTCAAAAAAGCTGACACTAGGATTTTTAATATACGGTACAATAATATCAAGAATTACTCTTCTAGCCGTTGCATAGCCCAAATCTAGATAAATGGCTCCCATTAACGCTTCAAAAATATCAGCGACAATAGCTTTTTTAAATTTACCACCCGAAGTTGCTTCGCCATGACCAACTTTTATATATTGTGGTAGTCCTAATTGCATGGAATATTCATACAAAGCATTTTCACACACATAACTAGCTCTGACTTTCGTCATTTCACCTTCTGTTTCACTATAATTATTATATAAATAATCAGCAACTGCTAAATCTACCACAGCATCTCCTAAAAATTCTAAACGCTCATAGTCTTTTTTAGCACGATGTTCATTAGCATAAGAAGAATGCGAAAAGGCAATTGTATATAACGTTTGATCTTTAGGATGAATATGCAAAGTAGCAAATAATTCTTTCACAATAGTTCCTTCTTTCTATTAACGCACTTTAGGATTTTCTTTTTCAAAATAAGATTGTAATACCACTTCAGAAAATTGCTCACCAATATTATCACCAGTTAAGCAAAAATCTTGATAATCATTATCACGAAATTTTCTAATTTCTAGTAATCTTAAATCGTCCATTTCCATCTGTAAAACTTCTAAAGCATATAATTGATCATCAGAAATTTCTTTAGGCATAAAACCTGCAGCTTGTGTTTGATTATACATATAAAATAAAGCATCTCCCATATCACGGGCAATTGCTATCCGATCAGAAGTAGGGTAATTTTTTTTCTTCTGATAATCAACTAAACAATCTTGATGTCTATCTTCTATCAGGCGTTCATAACGATAAATTTCTCCCTCTTGATCAACCACTACTAAATTATAATCTGTTATCTTTTTCATTTTATCTTATCCCCCTATTACTATTTAGCCGTTTCTTTGTTTTTCTTAGATCGCTTCCAATAAAAGATCACAATAGCTAGTATAACTAAAACAGCAAGTATCGCTACAATGATATGTGAGTATGTATCAAAAATATTAACAATATTCTCCCAATTCTCACCAACCAAAGATCCAACTAAAATCAATACAAAATTCCAAATAAGGGAACCAATTGTAGTATAAAGCAAAAACTTAGGAATTGGCATTTCACTCATACCAGCTGGTATAGAAATTAAGCTACGAATTAATGGTACAAACCGACAGAAGAATACCGTTTTATTTCCTTTGGTGTCAAACCATTCATCCGCTTTATCAATATCACTGGTTTTAAGACGCAATATCTTTCCCAATTTACCAGATATTAGCTTTTTCAAACGCTCTTTATTGAATATTTTTCCAATGTAATATAAAGCAATCGCCCCAACGATAGAACCTGCTGTTGCGGCTAAAACCATGACAACAATATTCAATTTAGTATAGGTCGTCATAAAACCACCAAATAATAGAATAACTTCTGATGGAATCGGTGGAAATATATTTTCAATGGCAATCATTAAGAAAACTCCTAAATAGCCATATTGATTCATAACTGATAAAACAAATTCTTGCATTGTAAACTCTCCTTTTTATAACCTAACAGTATTATATCCCAGAAGTTGGAAAATTCCTAGTATTTTTCACAAGACAAATGCTTTATTAACATCTAAATATGTCAGCTTATAGCCAAGCTGCATTAATTATTTATATTTTTTAACGTTTTACAAGTCACCTTTATAAAAGTATATTTTCAATGCATTATCTGAATATTTAGGTTTTGATACATCAATATCTAATACTTTTCCAATATAATATATTATATATTGGGATGCAATCAATAAATCAAACTCTGCTAATAACCCGTCATACCTACTTTCAATAAGTATATTGTCATTACCCAAATATTTTAAAAGCTCACCTTCATATTTACTAGTAGATTTTTGCTTAAAATAAATCGAACATGTATTATTTAAATTTTCATAATTAATAAATCTTCCGTGGGAAAAATTCTTTTTTTCATGAATAAGGCAATTAAATACCCCTGATTCAATAATTTTACTTTCTAAGTCATAACAAGCAGTATCACTAAAATCACCACGAAAAATATTAATTAAACCGTGTTCTTTTATTTTATTTATACTATCTTTATCCATCAAATTTTCTAGCCTATCGTTCCAATAATTTACAGATTCTTCAATAAAATCATTCAAATCAAAATTATGATTCACGTTACTATAATAATATTTTAGAAAAATTGCAGCAGGAGCAACTGCTCCTTCAAATGATAAAAATCCCCTTTCTTTTCCTTTGTTAGATGCCGTTCTATAGCTTAATATATTTTTCTTTGGTATTCCAGTCTTTATTACAATATTTTGTAATTCACCCTTTGTAATAATATAAATATTTTTACAATCAAAGTTTTTAACACTATTTATAACGTCATTTGTTGTACCAGAATATGAAAATAAAATAACTTTATTAATAGTTTTATTATTTCTATACAAAACATCTCTAGGATATATTGGATATGTATTACATCCCAATAATGAATTAATAATTTTTGATGCAAAATATGCACCAGCATACGAGCCTCCTGTCCCTATAAATAAGCAATTATCATTTTCATTAAAATCTATATCATTAATCTTTTCACTTGCAGGAGAGTTTATTGCATTAATAATTCGTGTTTTTAAATTATTAATATTTATATTACAGCGTTTAATTTTTTTTCTTTCACTATACTCAAAGTTATTACAAGTGCAATCGTTATCTATTTGTTTTATTTTAAACAACGAAGACAGGTGACCTCTTGCTCCCATTTTAGCAACAACCTTTGATGTAAGTTTATTAGAATTTTCATACCATTTTGAAAATAACTTAACATTATATTGAAAATTATTTTTTAAACAATCTCTAATGATACTAGATATAAAAGCATCACCAGCTCCTGTGGAATCAACAACAGTACCTTTAATAATTAAATTAAAATTATATAATATGCCATCATATATAAATGTTGCCCCATTTTCGCCTCTAGTTATAGTCATAAATTTAGGATTTAAATAGTTATATAATTCTAAATCGTTTTCTAATTGTAATTTTTTTAATAAATATTTTGTTACACGCTCATTAAAATTAATAATTTCAAACTTATTTTTAATTTTTTTGATTATTTCGTTATTATTTAATTTTTCAAACTCAAAATATTGCCCTAAATCAATAATTTTCTTATTTTTAGTTTCATCAATTATCATTTGATTTTTATCATTTAAATTATCAAAAACTAATATGTCATCATCTTTAATATGACTTATTATATAACGACTATCAATTAAACTTTCATCATACCATTTTTTGTTATTACAAAAAGGGCATCTTTTTTTTGATGTGAATGACAATTGCCCTTCATTATCAAAATATGAGACATGGAAACATCGTGTCCTTATGTCATCTAAAACCTTTATATTAGAGACATCAACCTTTAAATTTTCTAAACTTTTAATTGCCATTTTGCCTTGAATGTCATTACCACAAACTGCAAAAACTGATGTAGCAATCCCCATCTTAGCAAGGTTGGCAATAATATTATGAGCAGTCATGCCACCATTAACGCCCAATAACTTCCCGTTTTTATAATAATAATCTGTAACTAAATCACCAATACTTACTACTCTCATTTTAATAGTCTCCCTCTACATTTTTATCTAGCCATTCGTATATGTATTTTTCTTTAAAAGCATGTGATGTCAAAAAATGATTATCATCTTTAATTATTTTTAATTCAATATTTTTAGCACCTAATTCTTTAAGTCTATTATAGCTATCAATACTTTCATTGACACTTACTACATCATCTTTATCACCGTGATAAATAAGAATTGGTTTATTTTTTATCAATTGTAAATTTTGTTCAATGGGAAGCATTATACCCCCGGCGACTGAGACTATTCCCTTAAAAAGTTTAGGGCGTTGAATCAGATAATTCCAAGCTCCATATGCGCCCATACTCGACCCTAAAATAAATATATTATTTTTATCAAATTTATAATTTTCATACTCAATATTTATTATTTCTTCTATATCTCTTAAATGATAATCCCAAAAATTATACACATGACACTGGGGAGCAATTACTATATATGGTATATCTAACTTATTCATGTATTTTGGTAATGCATATTTTTCTATATTATCCAAATTATTTCCGCGTTCACCAATTCCATGCAAAAATAATAAAACAGGCAGATTCTCCTTAACACTTTTTGGATAATAAATAAAATATTGAAACAAACTATTATCATTTATTCTAATACTTTTTCTTTCTTTTAACATAAGTCTTCCCCTCTTCATATAAAATTTCATCAATTTGAAGAATATTTTCTTGTAATGTATTTATTAATAGTCTTATATGATACCCATCTTGAAAAGCATGATTAACCAATATTGAAAAATCAATCAAATATTTATCATTCATTTTATAATATTTCCCCCAACAAACCTTGGGCTTACTTGACTTTTCTAGATTATTCGATGCATCTTTAAAATTGTTAAACTTAATCCACGGCAAACAAGTTACTTGAATTTTATTCATATTATCCAAATTAGAAATTTTATAATAATCAACACCATTTTCTGCATCATGTTTAGCATTATTAAATTCTTTCATAAATTTTAAGTAATCATTATCATATTTAATATATCTAGTAAAATTCAATTCATGATTTTGTGTCAATACAGTAACTGTTGCAGCAATATCATCATATTTATACACATCATATTTCCCATTATCTTTCCCATATCCATATTTAAATGCATCTATCTCATTCATCGACATTAATACCAAATATGTCATAGTGCCATAAAGCGATTGGTTGGCATTTTTTACCATGCAAACCAAATTAGTAATATCTAACGTAGTAGTAATGCCTGTATATGGATCATCAAAATCACAAAAAGTTTTATAAGCCTTTTTTCGAGACCAATCTGCTAAATTAACTTGTTTTTTCATAACACTAATTTCCTTTTATATTCTCCTACTTCACTATTTTCATTAAAATCATGATTTTTAACTAAGCACTCTACTATTTTTTTCCTATTTAAATCAAAAACTCCTAACGAATCCACATAATCAATTTTACCAACACTATTTTTCCAATCATTATCTTTCCAACTATAAGGGCTGCTAAAACATAAGCCGTATATATAATCAAAGAATAAGTTATAATCAATCGCTGCTGATCTTTCTAAAAACATTTGCTCAACTCTATTTATACTCGGATACCTAACAATACATATATTTTCTACTTCGATATTATAATCATATAGTGAATTAATTGCTAATTGTAACGTTTTGCCTGTTAAAACATTATCATCAAACAAATCAACACTAGCATTAGCTATTCCCCCAGATCCAATTAATCCACCAAAATTATTAATATTAAATTTTCTTAAATCTATTAATTGTTTATTAGAATAGCCAGAGACTTCTTTATTAAATTTTAATAATAATGTTTTTCCCTCTTTGTTTTGATTAATTATTCTAGAAATAATTGGTAATTCAATTCCACCATAACTCAAACCGCAGTAATTCATAAGCTCGTTAGTATTATTACATTTTTCATTATATAAAGATACTGCCACATAATTTTCGCCAAAATTATCTATTTCCCTATAAGCCCTATAGTCTTTTGAATAATCTTCTTTTTCTAAATCAATCAACTCTCTTTTCAAATTACCGTCCAAAATATCTTTCGTATCTCTAATACTATTCATAATATCATGAACATTTATAATGTACTGGAATTCAAAACATATAAAGCTCATCACCTGCTCAACTTTTAAAAGACTTTTATAAATATCATAAAAATCATTATATGTATTTGATGATACATCAAGTAAGACGTTTTTATCAAAATAATTTGAAACTAATTTATGATTCATAATGATCAGCAAAACATTTCTACAGTTATCTAAAATTCCAAGCAATAATTTTTTGTTTGACTCATTATTTATATTTACCGTCGCTGCTACAGCATTTAATGAATCATCTAAGAACTCCAAATAATTTTTGTGCTAATTTATTACATCAGTTTTTGAAGTAACATCTTTACCTTCAACACTTATCCTATTTGAAAGAAAATAATAATAAGTATTAGATCCCCTTAAAAGATAATTATTATCATCTCTGACTGAATATTTTAAATGGCCATTATTAGTCGATGACCATAATTCCTTTAACGGTTCATCTTTTAATAGTTCCCATTCATACATAGGAATTTTAACACTTCCGCTAAACTTATCAAATAAGCTTTCAATACCATTAATATCATTAAAATTATTATTAATCATAACATTATATTTACTTAACAGTTTATTCCTACCCAGTACTATATCCTTTTCTACACCTGCAAAATTATGTGTGTACGCTTTTTTATCGGCGCTTTCTAAACATACTGTCGGTAATATTTTTGCTTTCTTTATCAAATGTAGAGTAGCTTCTATTCCTCTTAAAATATTTCCATCATCATCATAAATTGGAAAACATGAATTAACATCGCCACTTATTTTATCTACACTATAACCTTGATTACAATTGAGCATAGTATAATCATTCCCTCGAACATCACCACAATCTCCTATTCTAATCATAGAATTTTGTGGAACCCCTATTATCTTCTCGGCTCTTTCAATCGCTTGACCTTTTGTCGCTGTGCCAATTTGAATGACTGATTTATCTTTATAGATTCCTCTTGTTAAATGAATATTCTCATATTCACTTTCTTTGATGAATTTTGTAATATTATCAAACATAAAATTAATAATATCCTCATTATTGGTATTAAATACCATTCTAATATTTATAATAGTATTATTCTTTAAATCTTTAGAATAAGTTACATTAAAGTAGTTTGAATATTGTGAGTTCGTACTAAATTTAAGAATCATATCATTAATATTTAATAATTGATTTAATTCTTCGGTAGTTGAAATATAGATGTTTTCTTTTAGAAAATCTTCTTTAGAAACACTATCACTATAAAATAGTCTAGCCCCGTCATTAGCTAATACATAAACTCTTTGTAAGTCTGCCTCAAGAATACCATCATCGTTTTTCAGTTTATCATATATATTTTCTTTCAAATCATTCAAGCCGGTCTCTCCGCGACCAGTTATAAACACAATGGGTATTTTTTTCTTTAATAAATTTCCTATCATCGATATAGCTCTATCATCAATCACTTTTGAATTTTCTTCCGTTAAAGTACCATCAATATCAAAACAAACTGCATAATATTTCTGCTCTAAAGATTTTTTATAATTCTCAAACATCAACCTACTATTCATATCTAGTCCCTCTTAAGCAAAAACTCTAAACTTTTGACTTTAGTGTCAGTATCTTCAGAAAGTGAAGAATCAAATACAAAACCTCTACCGCCATTTGCAATCCAACCATCTATGTTTTTGGTAGAATCATCAATAAGAAGTTGATTGTTCGGTATTACGATTTGATGTTTCTTGATTCCAGGAGGAACAAAAAACACCGGGCATTGAATATTTCTGTGCAATCTTAAATCTTCAATTTTGACTTTCATTTCATAGAGTGTATGAATTTTTGTTAAAATTGCTATTTTCTTTTTTAACATTTCTAAATTACGAATTATTTCTACTGAATCATTAATAGAGCAAGCTTCTCTAATAATATAATCCCATTCTTCAGGATGTAAAGTTGTATACTCAAAATATGCATCAAACTCAGTTTTATTGTTATGGTCACGAAAACCCAAATTATATTTTCTTTCAAGCATCTTCTCTTCAGAGTCCAACACAACTCCATCAAAATCAATAAAAGTGTAATCATTCATCATAATCATATTCCTCCTGAATGCATTATAACACGCAAAATTGAAATATTTCGTCTTTTTTATTTCAAACTGTTAATTCTTTTTAACTCAAAATGACGAATGTCATTTCTCAATTCGCAAAAAGCTGTAACATAATAATCTTCTTTGTACTTAAAAAAATGTAATGGATGAATAATTCGTGTGGATTGACCGCCATCAATATCGTTATATATTATTTCAACTTTATCGGACCTACTTATCGCATCTTTAATAATTTTTTCTATTTCATTAGGAGAATCGATATTTACATTTGAAATATATTTACTTTTTTCATCATAAATCGAATACATTTTTTTAGCTTTATCTAAAAACTCTTTATATTTATTTAAATAATCAAATTGACTTTTTTCTAAAATGCTATATATATTATCTAATAATTGAATATCGTATTTATTAATGCAAGTATAGTTTTTAATTTTATCAATCATAAAATATCCACCATTTGGTCCCTTAAACGATTCAATTGCAATTCCATTATTGCAAATTTCATTTTTATAATATCTGATCATTCGTTCAGTAACACCAATTTCTTCAGATAATTCTTTTAGGGTATATATATTACCAGTATTTAATAAATCAATCATATATAACATATTTGATAATTTTCCCATAATACCACTCCATTAACAACTATTATAGCATTTTTATATCTTATCTACTTACCATTTTTAGCAAGCAAATTACTAAAACTCCACGAAAAATATTAATTAAACCGTGCTTTTTTATTCTTGTTATAATATTTTCCACATTTCACTCCAAAACAATTTCATTATAAATTTTGATAAATATTAAAAAGCAAGATCTAATAATCTTGTTCATTATCAATATCTTCTATTAATTGATTTAATTCCCCATATAGTTTAGAAGCTGCTTTTTTGGTTTCTTCTTTCGCTGTGATTAAAGAGTACCCATTATAATGCAGAATCATTTTAATATCATTTATATCATCACCTATTGTGTAAATGCTTTTAGCATCTATTTTCTCTAAATTTTGTATAATCTTTATTATATCCGATTTGTTGCACTTTTCATTAATTACTTTTATTTTGGGATATTTATATTCAACAAACGATTTCGTTAGATTATTATCTAAATATTCTTTTATTTGTTCAAAATCTTTTAAGTTATCAAAATATATGTTTGCTGAAGATATTAATTTACTATTACAAGGATTTCTAAAAAAAACTTTGTCCCCTAACTTCATTAAAATTTCTAAATCTGCTCCTTCAATAGGTAAACAAAACAACAAATTATAACTACCATCATATAATTCTGCTCCGTTATTAGCACATAGATAACTAAACTTAATATTGTTTTCTATTAACGTTTTGTATATAGCATCAAAATGTCTTCCAGTTGCTATACAAACAAGGTTTTTTTTCATAAATTTGTTTATTGCTCTTATATTTCTTTTTAAAATGGAAATATTATCAGTAAAATCATAATGCAACTCTAATGTATTGTCATAATCAGTGACTAATAGTTTCATATTATTCCTTAGGTTGGAACTCTAAAACATTCCCAAACAATTCTAATTTATTAGTACGTCTATCATAAATCATTGCGCCATCATCAAAAATTGCATATACATTTTTCTTTTTATTATTAGCCACTTTTTGTAGCTTTTCTAAATATCTCTTATTATTTATTGAATGAACATCTATATAAAATGGATCATCTAAAACTCCAAAGCCATCATAAAAAGCAAAATATTTGTAGTAATTATTTTTAGCAGTAATAAAATATCTTTTTAATTGCAAATCTGCACCGGCACTAAATCCAATAATAATTCCTTTATAATGTTTAATGTTATATAAAATTTCAGTTTCCTGAGTCACCTTACTATATAACATTTCTGGATTACCACCAGTTATTACTAATATATCGCTATCATCTATTATCGTTTTAAAGTTTCCATAATTATCTTTATCATAACAATTCAAAACAGTTATATTTTCTTCGCTAATTCCTAATTTTAATAATGATCCAACATATTTGTTATATCTTCTTCCTCCTTGTGGGAACCATTCCTCATCAAATGTTTTCTTATCTATTTCTGTAGGAAAAGCCCAAGCAATAATTACAGCCTTTTGTGTAGGATTAATCATTTTTTTTAATTTACTTTCAACTAGTTCCATTCCTTTTTCGTATTCGCTTAATAATACACTATACATTAAATTACCTTCTTTCTAATTTTAATCTTTTTACACTCTCTTGCATATTTAATTGTTTTTTTAAGGTTTTTTCCGTATCCTTATAAAAATTAACGTTTTCTGTTATAGGCATATTTATTATATCATATAATTGCTTTCTTTTATCATCTGACATTTTAGTTAAATATGTGAGAATTGTTTCATCATATAATATTTCCTTTTTTTGCCACTTTGTATTAAATAATATAAATAATTTTCTTAATTCTTCATTATCTATAAAATTTGGATTTTGTAAAATACTACTAATATTTGTTATATATGGCGTACCAATTAATATTGTATTATTTTCTGGAGATAAACATTTTTCTAATACACTCACCAGAAATAATTGGTAAACCATTCTATTACCAGATACAACAATCTTTTCTGTTTCTTCAAAAGTATTTAAATATGTCTCCCATAAAAAATCTATATCAATATTATATCTAGTTCCATTATAAACCATTGTAACCCCTGTATTCCTTTTCCGAGAAATTGTCGTATATGAATTCAAAACAGTTTGTTCATAAGTTTTAATATCTTTATTTAAATATCCTGGAAGAATACTTATATCTTGTAATTGAATACCATTGGGAGCAAAAACTAATACTTTTTCCTGGTACTCTTTGCAAATTGATCCACACTGCTTACATACTAACTTATCTTTATCATAATAAAATTTCAAATTATTGGGATTACAAGTATTAATTTTATCCTTCTCGATTTCTACAATACCACATTCGCATCTATATATACTAGAATCCAGTTCAAAGATATATCCTTTTTTTATTAAAGTTTCTACATTTTTTAATAATTTCGGAATATTTTCTATATCATACCACCATATTTTTTTGTCAAATTATATATACATTCCTGCATTTTTTCATAATCTTTTTTGTTTACATTAATTATATAAGTATCGTATTGATTAATACTTTCAAAATCAAAATTTTTTTTCATAAATACACCCATATTTATTAGTTTTTATATTTTATGATTATAGACGTTATACCGCCTTCACTTTTTGTTATAGTCATCAACTTTAACTTTGTTAATAAAAATTCATTACCTGCTCATTAAAATAATGATTTCAAACTTATTTTTACTAACTCTTTTTCAAAGCTTTTATTTCATTAAGAAATTTTTGTTTTCCTCAGACTGAGCAAGGCACAACATTCAACATGATATGTCTCAGGGAATTCATCCACTAATTTAATATCTTCTAATTGATATTGTTCTGCCAACATTTGTAAATCACGAGCTAATGTTAATGGATTACAAGAAACATAAATAATCTTTTTTGGCAAAAGCTCCAGTAATTGGCTACGGGTTACCTCATCCAATCCGGCTCTTGGTGGATCGACAACTACAAAATCTAAAGGCGTTGTAATCAACGGCAAAATAGCAGCCGTACTACCAGCATAAAAGATAACATTATCAACTTTATTAATATGAGCATTTTCTC
This sequence comes from uncultured Bacilli bacterium, assembly GCA_944363695.1. Classification (GTDB taxonomy): domain Bacteria; phylum Bacillota_I; class Bacilli_A; order RF39; family UBA660; genus Onthousia. The sequence continues at coordinate 13,440 of CALVUW010000001.1, forward strand.
TAGCACTCATAATAGCTTGCTCATTTATTTCAACACCAATCACTTGCTTAGCCACTTCTGCCAATAACAAAGTCATGGTACCAGTTCCACAATATAAATCAAGAATGACTTGCTCTTGCTCTTTTGGAATCCAGTCAATCACTTGTTGATATATCTTACGCATTCCTAAATCATTCACTTGGAAAAATGCATCACCTGCAACCATAAAACGCTTGCCAAAAATAGTTGTTTCTAATGACCTTACTCCTGCTATTAAACGATTATTATAATAAAGAGAATCGACATACGTACTAAAATAATTGATAATAACAGCTTCATCAGCTTTACCTTTTAAACAAAGCATAATCTTTCTATCCAACACTCGCATAACCGCTTGATTTAGACCACGATTTGTTTCTATAAAAGTTTTTATAACAGGTATCAACTTTTCAATAGCAGGATCTAAAATAGGACAAGTTGTAATTGGAAATAAACGATGCGTCTTATTTTGATAAAATCCTAATTGATTTCCTTCTATATGTAAAGTAACCTTATTTCGATAAGCTTTCGGTTTCGTTGCCATAATTGGTGGTAATTCTTCTAGTTTAATTGATGCATAACGCTCTAATTGATTTTTTACTAATTCTTGCTTGTATTCTAATTGTTCTTCATATGATAAATGTTGCAACTGGCAACCACCACACTTCCCATAATAAGGACAAAAAGATGGCGTATCACTTGGTAACGGCAACAATTTTCCTACAGCATAATTTTTCTTCTGCTCCACTATCTCTATCTCAACTGTTTCGCCTTTTTTAGTATATGGTACAAAAACAACTTTACCATCGATTTTAGCAATTCCTCTGCCTAAATGATCATACGCTTCTATTTTAACCTTCATAGTAACTCCTTTGTTATTCATTATAATGATTTTTAAAAAAATTGTACATACTAAACTTAAAAGGAGACTTTTATGGAAACAGTTGAAATGATCAAAAAAGCGTTTGGAAATAGTAGTGACTTAATTGTACGTCCTTTTTATTGGGATCAAGTAGAAGTAACCCTGGTTGAATGTGAAACTTTAACCAGTTCAACTTTCGTTAATGAATACATTCTGCAACGATTAACTAGGCTAACATTAACACCACAAAATAAAGAAACAGCTTTATTCAATCTGTTACCAAATAATTCAATTACCATCCTTAACGATGTTCAGCAGATGTATGATTATATTTGCAAAGGCTTTGCCTTATTAGTTTATGACGAGAAAAAAGCAATGGCTATTGAAGCGAAAGCAGACCTAGACCGTGGTATTGGTCAAAGTGATAGCGAAAGTACCGTTCGCGGTAGCAAAGATGCTTTTAATGAAAATCTTAATACCAACGTAGGGCTGATTAGAAGAAGAATACGCAGTGAACATTGTTATTTAGATAGTCTTTATATTGGCAAACAAACCAGAACGAAAATAGGTATTATGTATATGAATACGATTGTAGAGTCCAAAAATGTGGACACGATAAAGAAAAGATTACAAAAAATTAATACCGATGGTATTTTAGATAGTGGCGTCTTAAAAGGTTATTTAGAAGATAAACATAATTTCTTTTTTCCCACTGTTATGGCAACAGAACGTCCCGATAAAGTCTCTCAAGCATTACTAGAAGGAAAAATTGCCGTCATTGCTGATAACTCACCCTATGTATTATTAACACCTAGTTTTTTTGTTGATTATCTACATGCTTCAGATGACTATTATCAAAAATCTTTTAATATTTCTTTTTTGCGCATCTTACGATTTTTAGCTTTTTTAATTTCTATTTTTGTACCAGCTATTTATATCGCTGTCACTACTCATAACCAAGATGCCATCCCCTTAAATTTATTATTAAACTTTACGAACCAACGACAAAGTGTGCCCTTTTCAGCTTTAGTAGAAGCTTTATTTATGAGTATTTCCTTTGAAATTTTACGCGAAAGTGATATTAGAAAACCAGCAGCCATGGGCAGTGCTGTTTCTATTTTAGGTGGTCTCATCTTAGGAGATGCCGCTGTAGCAGCAGGCATTATTTCACCCATTATGATTATTGTTATCTCAATTTCTGCTATTTCTGGTCTAGCCTTTTCTTCAATGGAAATGATCGCTGCTCTTCGTTCTCTTCGCTTTTTAATGATGGTATTTGCTATGTTCTTTGGAGTATTTGGTATTTATTGTGGTGGATTTATTTTATTAGCTAGCCTTAGTACTACTTCTACACTATCGCTTCCTTATCTAGCACCCGTCTCACCGTTTATCAAAGAAGAAATTGGTGATTCAATCATTAAAACCAAACGAAAAAAAGTGAAAAAGAGAAATCCTTTATTAACAAAAAATACAACGAGAGGAAGAGATGTATGAAAAAAATATTACTAATCGGCTGTCTTTTATTTCTTCTTAGTGGTACACCCTATACAGAATTAAATAATATTCGCATTGTTGATACTATTGGTATTGGTAAAACTGAAGATGGGTATTATCTATATATTAGAACGGTACCAACCAATAACGACGACGAAACGGTATATCGCGTGGAAGGAAAAAGTCTTGGTTCTTTATTTCAAGAAACAACAAAATTAGCTTATAAAACCGCTTATTACAAACATTTAGGAACCGTCATCATCGAAAGTTCACTTTTAGAAGCAAACAGTCAAGAAATTATTTATTTTTTAAAAGAAAAATTTACCCAAATCAATTACTTATTACTAACCACACCAGACTTAGCTGCCTTTTTTGCTACTGATATAGATACCTATGACTTAGAACAGTTTATAAAACAGGAACAAGCCACCAATGGAACGATTCACATTCTAACATTTGATCAACTATATGCCAACTTTTTAGATCCCTTGGAACAAGCCGCTATTCCTCAGATTCGAGTTCAAAATCAAGAAATAAATGTCGCTGGATTACAAATTATTGATGAAAGCACAGTACTTAATCAACAACAAGCTAGAAGTCACTATCTATTAAGTGATCAATTAACTAAGTTCCAGCAAACCATTACATTAGATCAGCAAGCTTACAATTTACAACTATATAACTTGGGCACTACCATCCGTTATCAAAATAATACACTAACCATTAAGATAAAGGGAATGCTTGATAGTGACGATTTTGTCGCTAATTATAAGAAACGACTAGAAGAAGCCATAACCAAACAGTTAACAGATGAAATAATAGCATTGCTAGCCGAGCAGCAACAAGAAAAAGCTACTACTACGCCTATTATCAACACTATTTATCGAAAAATTAGGAATCAAAAACGAAGTATCGAGGCCTTTCACAAAGCAACTTTAATCATTGATATAAATTGGCAATGGAAGGGAGAGATTTAAATGGAACATCAAAAAATTAGTACTCTACAATTATTTTCGCTCGTCTTTTTCTTAAGTCATGCCTTCTTCTTATTTTGGGGTAATACGATTATCAAGGCCAGTGGCAACGATACGCTACTAGCTTGTCTACTAGGTACTATTCTAAATATTTTTCTCATAAAAATATTACTATGGCTACGAAAAAAGAACATTAATAGTCCCAAAATAGGTAATTATATCTTATTACCCCTATTTCTACTTTTAACATTTGTTTTATTACAGCAAATGAGTCATTTTATTCAAAGTAATTTTCTAGAGCAAGGAAATCTACTACAAATCGGTATTTTATTAATTTTAATTGCTATTATTATTTCCAAACGAAACATCCCCCAAGTAGCAAGTCTTGCCTTTTTATGCCTCATTATATTTTGTATTGGCTTTGCTAGTAATATCATCGGAATGGTTCCTCTCATTACTAGTGATCATTTAAAACCCCTACTCACCAATGGGATCATACCTATCTTAAAGGGAGCTTTATTATTTAGTTTTCATACTATATTACCGTTATTATTATTACTATTTGTTCCCTATCACAACGTTACTCCAAAAGAAAAACAAAATAAATATATTTATTTTGCGCTCATTATTAGTAATTTAATTACCATCATTCAATATACGATGATAAGTTTTGGACCAAGCATACTCGCCGCTTCCACTTATACTTATCCTTATATGTTAATTATTCATAAAATTTCTAGTTTCGTAAATCTAGATCGCATTGGTTATTTTATTTCTCTTTACGTCTTACTAGATAGTACTATTTTACTAGGTTTCATGTTTACCTTAATTAAGATGTTATGGTTTGACATACATAACCATTTTGAGAAAAGTAAGCGTTCTGTGTTGCCAAATCATTAAAATATGTACTTTGTAATGTACCAGTTGTATCAGCAGCAACCGTCGCTGGCGTTACCACCAATTTAAGGCCATTTGTTTCTTCTGATACGGTAAAAGCCGGATTAGCTTTCATCGTCTGCATCTCTGCTTCAATATCATTTACTGGTGCAGGATTTAACATGGTACTACGCTGATATTGAAAACTAACTTTACTTAAAGTGGTACCTATATAATTAGTTGTTACACGAATTGTATAAGTAATTGGTTCTACTACCGCTTGTCTTGTGCAAATTAGAGCAGTTGCTGTATCAGTTGGTATTTCAATATTTGGAGTCGTTTCTTTGAAAACCATCCGAAAGATAGGAGGCAAAGCAATAATAAATAGCAATAGAATCATAATGAGATATACCAATACATTTTTTATATCAAAACTTTTACTGGCCTTCATTAACTCTTTCCTCCTCCTCTTCTACAATATAATGTTTATTTAAATTTGTTACAAATTTCATAATGAAAATCACTAAGAAAGTACAAGGAATAATAGGAAAGAACATAAAGAAATAATAGAAGAAACGATTCTGCGCTATTGCATTTAGATCACGTACTGTCTGAATAAAAGCGGCACTAAAGCCAAGGGATACAGCTAGTAAAATAGCGCCAAAAATAATTCCTAACACCGCACTCCAGTAATTAACAACGTAATTTGTTTTATTAGGATATTTGTCTTTGTTCTTTAAATTATATATCAAACAAAAACAACTAAAAATAATCATTAACACTAGTAATGGTACTACAATATACCATATTAATTTTTCCAAATTAGACAAAGAATAAACCACCGTCATATTATCACCTATTATTAGTGTAACACAAGTGGTTTATTTGTTCAATTATTAACTATTTTAAATTTTATATTTAGCGTAAACAACTGAATATATCAAAAAAAAACTACTAACCATTTGTTAGTAGCTCATGCTTATTCTTCTACTGTTACAACTGTTTTACCTTTATAGTTACCACATTTTGGGCAAACACGATGTGGTTTAATCATTTCACCACAATTAGAACATTTAACCATACCTGGAAGTTCTAAAGCATTGTGTGATCTTCTCATTCTTTTTCTTGTTTTTGATACTTTTCTAAATGGTACAGCAAACATTTGAATATTTAATGCTAACATGTTATCACTCCTCTCCAAACTCTTCTAACAATTCTTTAAACGGGTTAGTCCCACTGGTATTTTGATAGTCTTGTTCATCTATCAATTTCCAGCCATCCCCAGAAAAGTTGGAATAATCATTCACCCTACTATATCGAATGGGGATCTCTAGTACTATATTTTCCCATAAAATGTCCATAATAGCAAGAGTATTTTCGCTATTTTTTATTTTTTCTTCTACATTTTCATCGATTTCACATGCAAACGGATAAGTAACCGGCTCCAAAGAAACAGAATCTGGTATAATCATCTCGCCTGTAATGGTAGCTTTTATATAAGGACTATTATCCACTAGTTGCAAGCTTCCTGTCACTTTTATTGGTTTCAACTCCATAATATCCGTATTTTGATAATATGTAGAATCTAGTGAATACGTACCTTCAATCGGCAATACATCCACTTCATGTCGTAATAATGCGCCAATGTCCATTTATCTCACCTACTTTTTGATCACAAACCAAAACATCAATAATATCATCGTAAGACCCGCTGACATATTTTCTTTTACCACATATGTTTTTTCAAATACACTAGCCACATCATCCACAATATCGACAATCCAGCTTTCCAAATACTTAGGAATACGATGTCCTAAGGGAAACATATGTGTTTTAATAATATCCTGTTCTAAATCATCTAGTTCAAAATATTGCAACGAATTAGATAAAGCTTGATCCGCATGCTTTACTAATCGTTTTGATTTTGAGACAGTATCTTCATCATGAAAGAAATCATGTAAAACCGATCCGCGAGCAGTTGCTTTATAATTCAGATGCAAAAACTTTGTAATCTTATAAGAATAATAAGAAACACGAATCATATGATCATATCGATTCATGCCATGATGTATACAATTTTTCATTGTTTGATATTCTTTATGTGAAATGATTGGTTCAATAATCTGATTAAACTCAATATCAGGATAAACTGTTTTAAGTCTCATCATTGATACCCACTTTCTTTTCTTACTTATTTAAAGCATTATCATTCTAGCACAAAAATAGAATTATTTCAAGTTATCTATCATTCTGTAATTTGTTCTTTTACTTTTTTAACACCTTTTTTAATATCAGTTTTAAAGAAATGATAGCTAGTAGCAATTAAAATATAGATAGGAAGTGCTACAACAATTCCAAAGAAGCCACCGATTGTTCCTCCTACTGATACCACCATAATGGTAACTAATGGATTAATATTATTGGTTTTACCATATACTTTCGGAGAGATAATATAACCGTCTAGTTGTGGGAAAATCAAGCAAATAATTAATGTTGCAATAAAAACTTTAGAAGAAATTACCGATGCAGTAAGCAAAGCGATAATATTCGTAATTAGACCGCCAAAATAAGGAATAACCGTGGTAACACAAGCTAAAACTCCAAATAATAACCAGTTAGGATGGCCCGCTAAGAAAAAGACCAGTGAATATTCAAAGAAATGAATCAACATAAATAATCCTAAACCCTTTAAATAATTACCAAATTCTACATCTAAAGTTTTAAAATAAGCATAACTTTTATTTTTAAAACTCTTCAAGAATTGTTTGATAGCCATTCTAATCTTATCCATATAGGCCAAGAAATAAATCGTTACTACAATCACAATAACTGCCTGTCCTAAAATGGATACAGTCTTACCTACCATATCAATGGTTCCCTCTTGTACAATCGTTCCTAGACTATTAATGACGGAATTTAAATAATTGGAAACACCATTTTCAAAATCATCTAAATTGACATTAAACTTTTCTCCTAAGTCTCCTAGTAACTGACCGATATTGGAAGCAAAAGAAACCAACTGATTATATAACAATGGTAATGTCACACTGACAATACCAATGACAATTAGTAGCAAAACAATAACAACAATCGCAACTGCTAATGATTTTCTCACACCCTTCTCTTCAATTTTTTTAACTAGTGGATGTAAGGCATAAGCAATTGCAAAGGAAATAATAAATGGTAGACAGATCCGAATCAAGCTCATCAAGATAGAAAACCACGTGCCAATATTCGTAACACAGATAAATAGCAATCCCATTAAAATGAGAAAATTCAACAATTTATAATTGACTCTATTTCGATACATAATTTATCTCACCTTTCTAATAGTATGGTCGTTGGTCCTACATTCGTTAAAGAAATCTCCATATGAACACCAAAAATACCAGTTTCAACGGGAACGAACTCTTTTAAGCATTGGTTAAAATAATCATATAACAATATGGCTTTACTTCCTGTCATAGCCTTGATATAACTAGGTCGATTTCCCTTATGGGTATCAGCATATAAGGTAAATTGGGAAATTGAAAGAATGGAGCCACCTGCTTCCAAAATAGAACGATTCATGACCCCATTTTCATCTGGAAAAATCCGTAAATTAACAACTTTTTTGACCATCGCGGTAATCGTTTCTTTATTATCGCCTTCTGTAAAACCCACAAACAAGACAAAACCATCATCAATTTGTCCTGTCGTTTTATTGTCTACCTTACAACAAGCTTGTTTGCATCTTTGCACTAATACTCTCATTTTATTAACCTTTCTACATTTGTAATATATGGTGCTTTTTCTAATTCTAGTAGTAATTTTGTCAAATGTTCAGTATTTTTTACATAAACACTCATCTCATAAACAAGCGTATCTGTACGCGATATAATCTTCGCTTCACTAATATTAATATCTAACTTGCTAGTTTTTTGAATAATATCTGCTAATTTATTTTCAGTTGTATTCGTATAAACAACTACATCACTTTCATATTTGGAAGCTGGCACATCACTCCAATTTACTTGGATACAGCGATCATCCATTCTGGCTAAATTATGACAATTGCTGCGATGAATGCTAATGCCGTTACCTTTAGTAATATAACCAACAATATCATCACCATAAACTGGACTACAGCAGGCTGCTAAACTAACTTTAATTTTATCTACACCAGCCACAATAATATCAGAATTACTATCCGCTATTTTAGGTAATACTTTAATTTTTGGTTTTTCTTCTTCTGGTGGCTTAAAAACAGTATGAATGACACTATTAGGATTGAATTTTCCATTACCAATAGAAAAATATAATTCATCAATATCATCTATTTTAAAGGTCTGAAAAACTAATTTTAAGTTTTCTTCAGTCATAAATTCCTGAATACTATATTTTTTCTTACGTAGTTCTCTATTTAACGTATCTTTACCACGTTCTATCAAAATATCTCGCTCATTTTTAGTAAAATAACTACGTATCTTATTTCTAGTCTGTGTCGATTTGACGATATTTAACCATTCTTTAGAAGGATGAGCACTTTTATTAGTGTTAATTTTAACAATATCATTGTCTTTTAATTCATAATCTAGCGGAACAATGGATCCATTGACAATTGCCCCAACCGTGGTTTCGCCTACTCTCGTATGCACTTTATAAGCAAAATCTAATGGTGTCGCTCCTCGTGGCAATTCAATAACATCGCCCTTTGGTGTAAAGGTATAAATATTATTATTTAACACCTCATCTTTAACACTATTAACGAAATCTTCACTACTCATTTTATCTTGTGATAACTCAATAATCGATTTAAAAAATTGCAGCTTTTGCTCGGTAGTATTTTGCATACTACGACTAGCATCTTTATGTTCTTTATAAGCCCAATGGGAAGCGATACCATTTTCGGCGACTTCATCCATCTGATAAGTTCTAATCTGAATTTCAAATAGATAACCATCGATTCCAAATACGGTTGTATGCAAAGATTGATACATATTAGCCTTCGGCATGGCAATATAATCTTTAAAGCGTTTTGGTAAAGGTCTAAATTTAGAATGGATAAGACCTAATGCTAAATAACAATCTTGCTCTGTGTCTACTAAAATACGCAATGCTAACAAGTCGTAGATATCACTAAATTTTTTACCATGATTTAACTTATTATAAATACTATAGATGCTCTTTGCCCGGCCTTTCATCTCATGAGGAATGTGATGCTCTGTTAATAAGTCTGAGACTTCTTTTAACATCTCATTAACAGTTGTATCCCGTTCTGCTTTCGTTTTATTTAACTTTTCCGCAATATCATAAAATACAGTCGGCTTTAAATAACGTAGCGATAAATCTTCCAATTCACTTTTAATTTTATGAATTCCTAAATGATGTGCTAAGGGTGCGAAAATTTCTAGAGTTTCTTTCGCTTTTGCTTTTTGTTTTTCTTTAGGAAGTGCCCACAAAGTACGCATATTGTGCAAGCGATCTGCTAATTTGATAATAATGACGCGCACATCTTCACTCATACCAACAATGATTTTCTTGTAATATTCAACCAAATACTCATTCTCGGTCGAAAAATGTAACCGCCCTAATTTAGTAACCCCCTGTACTAATTTTAAGACATTTTTCCCAAATAATTCTTCAATTTCGGACTCATCACAATCGCAATCTTCTAGTGTATCGTGTAATAAAGCAGCTGTAATACTTTCACTATCTGCATAAACACCCGTTAAAATATAAGCAACATTTAAAGGATGGGCAATATAAGCTTCCCCACTTTTTCGAAACTGTCCCTCATGTTTTTCTTTAGCAAACAGATAGGCTTGTTGAATCATTTCTTGTTCTTTTTCATTTTTAATATAAAATTTTATTTTTTCTAACAATTCATCTATTGTTACTTCTTGTTTTTGGTGAGCCATCTAAAGCCCTCCCTTCTTTTTAATCGTTTATTCCCGCTATAATTTTTTCACTGACTTCATCACTATTTTTCTTTGCCCTAGTTTTCTTACCAAGTTGTTTTTTAGTAAGATGATACCAAATAAAGCTAGCTAAAAAGACTGATGAGAAGGTACCAGCAATTAAGCCAATCGTCATAGAAACATTGAAAGTGATTAATTCACGACTTCCTAATATCATTAAGGCAATAATTGGCAATAAGGTTGTTAAAGATGTATAAATAGAGCGAGCCATTGTCTGGCCAATACTTTTATTTAATACTTCTTGTAGGTCAGATTCTGTCATTTTTTCTAACGATTTCTTTTCCATATTTTCTCTTACACGGTCAAATACGACAATGGTATTGTTAATAGAATAGCCAATAATGGCAAGTACGGCAGCAATAAACATAGAATTAACTTCAATTTGGAAAATAAGCAGACCAGCAATCATAATTAGTACATCATGTACTAAACAGATAACAGAACTAAGTCCAAAACTAAATTGGAATCTAATACTAACGTAAGCAATAATACCAAGTAAAGAAATCAAAATTGCAATAACCGCATTCTTTACTAACTCTTGTTTAACAAGATTGGAAACAACGCCTATATCAACACTAGCTGCATATTTATCCTCAAAATACTGTTGTACTTCATTAACTTGGTCTTTTGTTAACACATCTTTAACACGTATATTAATTTCATCACTTGTCATATCCGTGCTAACTTCTTCTAACCCTAGACTATCAATGTCATCTTTTAGATCATCTTCACCTACTACTTGATCGGTTGCAATCGTAATATCACTACCAGCTTGATAATCAATACCAAGGTTAAATCCTTTTACTCCTAAGAAAATAGCACCAACGACAACAATGATACTAGCAGCAATGGCTACTTTTTTACCATAGCCTAAGAAATTACGCGTTTTCTTAGTTGTTTTCTTTTCTTCTTGTTCTCTAGCTATTTTATCTTCTGATACATGCAAGAATAGGTTTGGTTTATCATCAAAATAACCGCAATCAATAAACATTTTCATGAATGCCCTAGTGATCGCAACCATCGTAACCATGGTTACACCGATATTAATAATTAACATCGTTGCAAAACCTTTGACACTACTCTCACCAAAAATAAACATGATAATTGCTACTAAAAGCGTTGTTAAATTAGAATCTAAAATAGTTTTAAAACTTAATTTACTACCATTTTTAAACGCAGTTTTTAAGCTACGACCTTTTAATAGTTCTTCCTTAATTCTGGCATATGTTAAAACATTAGCATCAACAGCCATACCAATTCCTAAAATTAAAGCCGCAATTCCTGGCAATGTTAGAACACCACCGACTAACCAGAAAATAGCAAATACTAATAAAGTATATAACAAAATGGAAGCTGCTGAAATTAAACCTGCAAAATGGTAAACGATTACTAACATAATGATAATCGCAGCTACACCAATAATACCAGCAATTAAGGTTGTTTGTAAGGTTTCATCTCCTAAAGAAGCAGATACCGTTTTACTAGAGATTTCGGTTAATTGCGCAGGCATTGAGCCAGAATTAATTAAATCTACCAAATCTTCTGCTTCCTCTTGCGTAAAGTCGCCTTGAATAACAACATCACTGGCAAAACCTTGATCCACTCTAGCAGCGCTCAAGCAGTGACTACTACTAGAACCACAATAATTTTGTTCAGTCGCATAACTATCTGTCATTTCATTATAATCTAACCAAATAACAATCACATTTTCTTCATAATTTTTTACTTTATTGGTAACATCATAAAATGTAGACTTATCTTCCACACTTAATAACACAGCAGGCTTTCCACTGGTATCTGTTGTAACTTTCGCGCCTCCGGCTTTTAAGACATCACTACTCATCAATAAGTTATCTTCCGTATCCCGGAAAGAAAGAGAAGCAACTGTTGATAAAGTTGAACTAGCCTCTTCGCGATTCGTTACACCTGCTAGTTTTACACGAATTTTATCATTTCCTTCTAAAGTAATTTCTGGTTCTGATACACCTAGAGAATCAATTCTTTTCAGCATACTTTTATAAGTTGCTAACAATTTATCCTTCGTCATATCACTACCATCTAATGGTTCTACCTGATATAAAATTTCAAATCCACCTTGTAAATCTAGTCCAAACTTTAAATTTTTAAAGACCGGATTAAATAGTAAACAGATTAAAACGGATAAACTGACAAGCAACACCGTTCTAGTTAACATTCTTCTTTTTTTAATATTCTTACTTTTTGTTTTCTTCTTACCTATTTTCATGTCACACCTCTATATTACTTCTAAGTTTGATGGTTGTGTTTGTTTTGACAAGTTTGTCTTAACATAATGATCTAGTTTTTTATTATCAACGTTTAAAATATCATCAACAACATCCGATAACATCAAAGAATGACTTTGTTGCCATCTACTTTTAATTAAATAATTCCATATATCTACTTCTTTAATATAAAAATAGCCACATCGCTTTAACTCCTGTTTCTTAGCTCTTAAAGCCGGTTTTACTCTTTGATATAATTCTTCCTTCGATGAAAATTCTATCGTCACTACTACTCACCTACCAAACTACATTTATTATAACATCATTTTCTAAGAAGTACACAAAAAAGTTAGATGTTCTATACACCTAACTTGTAATGATTCATGCACTTAATTCTATCGTAAATGGATCAGATTTCGTGCCACTTCCCCCAGTGATGATAACGCTAGATTTTAGATTCATGGATGGCCGCACGCCGAGCGTATCCGAAGGACTAACGTAGTTCGCGTCGCCATAGCTGGTGACGCCACGCACGCTAGACGCAGTATATGAGGTTAACGTCCAATAAGATGTATTATTACCATATCTATCAAATTGGCCAGCCATTAATTCTCCTAACCGGAGTAGTCCTACCTGAGCAGTGGTTGTATTACTCGTAAGATCATTCCCGGTGGCGCTACTATATTTAGCTCGCCGATAACTTTGTCCACTTCCTACTGTTCCCAAATACCATGTCGTACTTGGTTCTATCATACCGCTATATTCGCTACCTACATAACTCGTTAGATAGTCTCCGTTTAAGAAGGTTCCTATCGTATTACTACTTGAATATGTTACTGTTTCTCCAAATGCACTTTCGATGAAACTTTCTGAACTTTTCAACGGTTCAGCACTTGTTATTTTAGTTAACCCTGAAGTTTCGTGACTAACTATTCGATATAATGTATTCTCTCCAATTCAGAACTCTATATATTCGCCACTATATCTGGTGTTTAACAAGGTACCATTTAGATTACTATCATTATCTCATTCTAAGCGATACGGATTATTTACAGTTCCGTCCCCGCTTTCGATTTTAACATCAGCTTTTAAATTGACAGATGGGCGTACACCTATGTTAGCACTAGGGAGTAATAGGTTTTGATTTGCATCACCACGCTGTCCGATGTAACGCACATGATATGTACTATATTGGGTTATATATGGAGTTAACGTCCACCACCAAAGTCCATTATTTAAATAGCCATTTTCATAATCGGTTCCATTATAACTCATCGTATATTCATAGGCATTCAGTAACCCTGCTGCATCTGTTACCATAGTAGTTTCAGCTGGTTTAGTAAATTCTTCTGTCATTGTAGCATTCCACACACTATCCATCTTAATAAAATTCTCTGGTGCTCTTAAATTTCCTAAAAAGCCATCGACACTGGTATCATTTAGCCACTGTTCCATAACACTGTCTTCAAAAACAGGATTATCTCTACTTGCATTAAATACTACTGAACTAATATTCCATTGGGTTACTAGTTTGACGCTGTTATCAGTTGTATCTATACTTACTGCTCTCCATAACTTTCCACTATACCAAATATAGTTATTCGGATCCGTTCCCGTGATAAATGTTTGATCGGAATCACTTGTATTGATCGCTCCGTTTGAGGCAACTGTTCGGAATTTCCGAACAGTTGCTAATTCATCTAATTCTCCTTCTTCAAATATATGCTTTATATGCTCTGATATATTTGATTTACTTGAATTATACAATCTCACTAGTTGTTCTTGATTTAGCCAATTTGTAAGTCCCATATGTTCTTTCTTTGAATCCGCTCTATTGTATATAGTTTCAGCTGCTGTTTGATGAGATACTGCATAATGCATTTTATTTTGTACTTTTTTAAAAAACTTAATTGTAGTAGGAGATTTAGAATCATAGTCTACACTAGTTGCATAAATATCAGTAGTTTTTGATAAAATCTTCTTTCAGGCAACTTTATTTCTCTAATCTCTGCGAGTAAAGATCGTAATAGTCTTCATCAAAGAAAGCACCATTTGCCATCCTCTTTTTATCAATAATATAACCTTTTTTTGAAAACTCTTTTAATATGTGAGTGGCCCATCTTCTAAACCGAATTGCTCTATCCGAGTTGACTCTATATCCAACAGAAATAATTGCATCTAAATTATAGAATTCTATACGATATGTCTTTTCATCTTCTGCAGTATGTACAATTTTTGCACATACTACACTTTATAAATTTCATCAACTGTTATGTTCCTGTTTTTATCTTTATATATCAATAGACTCTTTTGCTCATTTAACATATGTGCAATTCATCTCATTTCGCTGCAAAATATTATAGGAGGTTACCTATGCGGCATCAACTAAAATGTTTTACACCATTTTTTAATAAAAATCGCTTATTTTGCCCATTTCTTGTCATTTTTTACTATTTTTTGAAAAAACGTACAAGTTTTAAAAACTCACAATTGTTTTATCTATAAGGATTTCTTAGAGGGGGTTAAATAAATTGGTATCAAGCATTGTTTCTCACCCTCTCCTTACCATCTTACATGTTTATCTTACCACATTAGGATAGGTTATTTAACCTGTTTACAGTCAATTATTTATTTTTTTCTTTAGAATGTAACACCGATCTTGGAAAATTATGATGATACACTTCTTTTAAATGCTCGGTTGTCACATGCGTATAAATTTGAGTCGATGATAAACTTTCATGTCCTAATAATTCCTTTACCGATAGAATATCACAACCTTCATTTAATAAATGCGTTGCAAAAGTATGACGAATCATGTGCGGAGAAATATTCTTATGAATAGAAGTCTGTTTGATTAGCTTATCCAAAATATAAGCTACACCTCTAGTTGTAATCACTCTTCCTTGATTATTTAAAAACAGATAGGAACTATTAAATTTATTTAACTGTTGATAACCATCTTTTAAATACAAAGATAAGCTATCAGCAGCGTATTCACCATAATTAACAATTCTTTCTTTACTACCTTTTCCATGAATTAAAATCTGTTGATGATACTGATTAATATCTTCTCGTTTAATCTTAACCAGTTCTCCTACCCGAATACCAGTAGCATATAATATTTCTAGTATCAGGCGATCTCGTTGCCCAATCGGCGTTGTTATATCAGGAACAGCTAATAACGCTTCGAGTTCATTATATTCAAAATAACGTGGTAGGCGTTGCTCCTGCTTAGGACTAGTCACTAGTAAAAAAACATTACTTTCTACCTTTTGCTCAGCACATAAATAACGATAAAAACTACGTAAAGAACTTAAATGGCGACTAATGGTTGAAGCTTTATCTTGTTGATTATCTTTTAAATACATCAAATAAAGGCGGACGTCACTATAAGTGATTTTCAAATAAGACAAACCTTCTTGTTCTAAATAAGAAAAATAAGCTTCTAAATCTTTCCGATAACTATCAACTGTACAATCAGAATAATGACGCTGGTATTCTAAATACTCTAAAAAACGATTAACGTCTTCCATGTTTTTCTGGTCCTTCATCATTAAAACTGATGGCAGCATCTACTTCTTCACTAGTCAAGAACTCTTCAAATTCTCTACCATAATATGTTTGTTGGTTAAAAGCAGCGGTTTGCCTTTCTACATAGCCCTCTTCATTAAAAGGAGGGATAGAAACGGTTTGGTTAGTAGCAGCAGAATTCTTTCTAGTGATCTTCATAGCAGTATTAATCTTCTTAGGTTGATAAAGTTGAAAACCTTTTTTTGGTTGTTTCATTTGATGAACTAAAATTTTACGGAAATTGGAATAATGGCGTGCTTCCTGCATTAATTCTGTCATACCCAGACCATAAGATGCTTCGCTGCTATCAGCGTTTAAATAACGTCGAACGTGCCAAGCAAAATCACCTTCATCTGGTAACAAAAGAGATAAATTACCTAAGTTACGATCCGTGACGGCTTGTTCAATAGGCTTTAGTGTCCGCTGTACTAGTGGCATAGCAACGGGTACTAATTTTAAATTTTTATATCCCGTAGAAGTTAAAGCCATTTTTTTCTGTAACTGATCAATTACTTCTACTAATTCTGGCTGATTAAAAATAACCCGTTGATAATAAACAGTATGATCATTAGTAGAACAACGAATAGCAAATTGATTTTTATCTTGATATTCGATAGGCAATTTTTTACTAATGGTATACAAATTTTCTGGCGCTGTAAAACGATCAATCGCTTCTAATGAGTCTAAAGCAATACCATCTATTTTAACGACCTCTTCTTCTTGATATTTATTTCCTTTAGCATATTTATTATATATAGATCCCACTAATTCGTAATATGTTTTGGCCATTTTGCCTCACTCCTTATTTTTATTCTAACAAACAAATATTTTTTTGTCTACTTGTCACTTTTTGTCGCTTATAGGGTTGTATAACCCAAAAATTGTATGATACAATACAAGAACCCGACAAATTTTGTATACAAGGAGGAACGATGGAACAAGACAACCTAGTACCAAGGTATTGTAGTGCTAAAAGAGCCTTAGAGTATTTCTCTTTAGCAATACCCAACTCAGAAAAAATGCCTTATTTACCTTACAGTGAAATAAAGCGAATAAATGAAACAGCACATAAAATGGGCCATGTTATGATAAAGGCCTTTTTTGAACCAACGGAGATAATGTACATTAAATCCGTTATCGATAATAACAATATCATAGATACCTCTATTCATGAGGACGACGATATTTATGAATTACTAAATCGTTATGACAGACTAACGGCCGCACTTGATATGGTCGCTGATTCTATGATGTTCAAATTTCAATGTGCTGAAATAAAAAATGTAGTCAATGAGGTAGGAAAAAACCTGATTGCAAGTTTTTTCCACGAAAACGAAATGAAAAAAATCAATTATATTAAACAACAAGATACAATTACAACACCTCATTATAAAGAAATTACCTTAATTAAGAACCAACAAAAAGACTACTGCTAGTCTTATTTTTTTCTTTATTTGAATTTTTACACCACAGTAACACTACTTCGTTCAAACATAACATCTGCACTGGTTACTGATGACATATCCCATAAGTTACTAACTCGTATTTCTGTTAGGCTACTCGTTCCATAAAACATACTACTCATATTTGTTACATTTGAAGTGTTAAAACTAGTTAAATCTAGTTCTTCTAGTGCATAACTATTAGTAAACATATTGGCCATAGAAGTCACACTTGATGTATCAAAACTAGTTAAGTCAAGTTCTTTTAATATAGATACATTTTGAAACATACCACCCATAGTCGTTACTTTTGAAGTATTAAAACTACTAACATTTAAATAAGTCAAAGCTCTACAACTTTCAAACATACCTGACATATTCGTTACGTTGGAAGTATCAAAGTTAGATAAATCAAGTCTGATCAAATGCCAGCAATCCTGAAACATGCCTTGCATATTCGTTACTTTTGAGGTATCAAAACTACTGATATTTAAAGTTTCTAATTGACTACATTGATAAAACATCCACTGCATATTCGTGACTTTTGCCGTATCAAAGTTTGTTAAGTCTAAATCCGTTACTTTTATGCCTCGAAACATTTCACTCATAGCCGTGACATTTGATGTATTAAAATTGGATACGTCTAAACTGGTTAAACCACTTCCACTAAACATTCTCACAATATTCGTTACCTTCGATGTATCAAAGTTACTAATATCTAATTCTATTAAATTCGAATCAGATGCAAACATATCACTCATACTAGTCATTTGAAAGGTATCTAGTTTCGAAAGGTCTATAGTATTTACATTCGTAAAACCATAAAATAAATGATTACAATTAGTAGGCGCGATTAAGGATCCGTCTCCTCCTATCGTTAGTTTGTAAGTACTATTCCCACTGCCATCATCTTCTATGTAAGCAATAACACTTCCATCTCCTGCTTCTGATACATCCCAGCTTTCTATGGCGCTATCGGGTATCAGAATATCTTCTTTAGTCTCAACAGAAGTAATAGAATCTTTATAAGCATAATAATCATCTGTTGAGGTAGATATGCGTCCACCTTTTAATACCGCATACTTCTTTTGAATTGCTTCGATTCGTAGTTTGCCACTAAATACTTCATTGTAGTTAGCTGTACTATCTTCTTTTAACCATAATCTTAATTCATAACTTCTACTTTGTCCTACATTTAAGATACTATCTTCTATTTTTCTATTATCTGTCTCTGATAATAAGCCACCTTCTCTTGGTCCTTCATTCATCCTTAGATCATATTTAATATTACTATCATCTACTCTGATATCACTTGCTTCTATTTCAGCATCATCTAAATAGATTTCATAACCAGCAGCAACTGTTCCTGTGTTTTCTACGGTAAATCGATAAACCACTTCTTGCGCTTTTCCTTCTTCATCACTCATGGGATATGCTTCTGCAATGTTGATGACTTCACTACTATTTTCATCTAAGATAAGATTAAGGGTACCGGCCTTTAAGACATATTCTTTTTCTCCTCTTAACGTAGTCGTTAGCTACGCATAGGTAATTCCTACTGCTACAACTAATAAAATGATGACAATTCCGATTAAGATATAGATTGCTTTATTTTTTTCATTCGTTACTCCTCCTTTTTCCAACACGAAAAAGAACAGAATTCTTCTATTATTCTGCTCTTATTGTGACACACTTATACCAGAAAAATCTACCGGTTAAATCCCCCATCGGGTTAACTTTACGTTATCTTTCATATTCTCACTACTATTATTATGTTAACATAATGTTTCCATTTCTTCAAGGCTTTCCATAATATAGATATTTATTTCTTATAATCGCATTTACTACAACGGATTTCTCCCTTATGATCAACCAAGGTAGCTCCACATAGAGGGCATGTTTCTGCTAAGGGCTTATCCCAAAAAGCCACCGTACATTTCGGATAATTACTACAGCCATAAAAAGTCTTACCACGTCTTGTCTTGCGTTCTAAAATTTTACCATCACAGGAAGGACAATCCATTACTTCGATGACTTGTTTTTCTTCCTTCTTAATATATTTACAAGTCGGATAGTTACTACAAGCGATAAATTCTCCATATTTACCTTGTCGTTTTACCAAAGGACTTCCACATTCAGGGCACAATTCACCCGTTTCTTCTGCCGGTTTCTTTTCCATGTCATGAAAGGCTTTTTCTACCCTTGGTTCAAAGACATCATAAAACTCCTGTAAAACTTGATTCCAAACTAATTCACCTTCAGCTACTTTATCTAAATCATCTTCCATTTCTTTGGTATATTCTACATTAATAATATCAGAAAAGAAATCCTGAAGACGATCTGTTGTTTCAATTCCCATAGCAGTTGGCTTAAACTTCTTCTCTTCTAATGTGACATATGCTCTTTGCTTTAAGGTCTCAATGGTTTGCGCATAAGTACTTGGTCGTCCAATACCTAATTCTTCCATTTTTTTAACTAAAGTAGCCTCACTATAGCGAGCTGGTGGCTTTGTAAAGTGTTGTTCACTATCTATTTTTTCTGCTTGATGGATCTGACCCTGCTCTAATGCTGGTAAAATGGTATCTTCGCTACTTTCAAATTCTCTATATACTTTTAAATAACCATCAAATAGTAAAACACTACCAGTTGTTTTAAATATATAATGATTGTTATCTAATAATACCGTTGTCTGATTTACTTTGGCATC
>CALVUW010000002.1 GCA_944363695.1 uncultured Bacilli bacterium
ATATCAACTTTTAAATCTTCGTAGTTTTCATCGATTTCTTGTTTTAAATAAGTATTTTCAACATATTCTTTTAGACCGATTCGAACATTTTGACTCATCATTAACATAAAAGATGGATCAGACCATAACTCATCTGCACCATAATCGTTTTCTAGAACGTAGGAACTATCAATGATTTTCATATCTTTATTATAATCCAATAACTCAATTGTCAGTTCTCGTTCACTATCTACTAAACCGGTATAAATAAATAAGTCGGCCTTAGCGAAATCCTGCTTTTGTTTGGTTGTTAATTCGTAAGCCTTAGGGTCAACTCCATCCGGATAAATAGAAGAGATGCTAGCATGTTCGCCATATAATCGTTCTATAATATATTCGTTAGGATAATTACTAGTCACAATACTAATATCTTCCATATCATCTTGTTTACAACCACAACTAAGTAATAATAATCCCCCTAAAAGACCAGCTTTAACTATTCTTTTCATTTGTATTTTCATCTTTTTTGATCCTCTTTCTTTATAACTGGGTCATACCCAAATTTAGCCATCGGATGACAGCGTAAAATTCGTTTAATACTCAGATAACTCCCTTTAAAAAAACCATATTCTTCTAATGCTTCAATGGCATAATTAGAACAGGTCGGATAAAAATGACAACAAGCATGAAAGTTGCCTGGTATTTTTTGATATAGGTGAATTAAAGCAATCATTATTTTTTTCATTTTATCACCGTAATCATATTTTACTATAAAATAAAAAGAATAGCAAGGCTACCCTTTAACTAAACAGAAAGTGACTGACCATCATAAATAAAAAACCAATAACAACGAAAAGAAAAGTCAAAAGTTTATTTTTATATTGTAACGATTCGTTTAACAGCTCATATATACTAATATGCATCATAATACCAGCGATGATAGCAAAGATAATGCTCATCATAAAATTATTGATATGATTTGCTAGAAATAAATAAGCAATAAGGGCTCCTAGTGGCTCAGATAATCCTGATAGTAAAGTATAGAAAAAAGCTTTTCGTTTTGATTTGGTACTAAAATAAATAGGAATGGCAATGCTGATACCTTCTGGAATATTATGAAAACTAATAGCTAGCGCTAAAGAAAGTCCTAACCGGCT
The DNA here is from genome assembly GCA_944363695.1 of uncultured Bacilli bacterium. Classification (GTDB taxonomy): domain Bacteria; phylum Bacillota_I; class Bacilli_A; order RF39; family UBA660; genus Onthousia. The sequence goes on from CALVUW010000002.1 coordinate 1,137, forward strand.
ATTGGTAGTAGAAGAAAGAAATGTAGCAATCCCTTCTGGGATATTATGCATGATAATCGCTAACATTGACACTAGTCCTAAGCGGTAAAGCTTTTTATTTGTAATCGTTTTATTATCATTTTTTGGTAGAAATTTATCAATTAACATGGAAGCGATTACACCTATACAAATAAAGATTAATAAGAATAAAAGAGCTGGGAACCCTTTAAAAATAGAGGTTAACAACTGAAAACTTTCGGGGATTAAATCAGTGAGAGAAACGCAAATCATAACACCACTAGCAAAAGCAAGAGAGGTTAAAATAATTGTTTTTTCGTTTTTTAAATGTAAAAGAACTGGTATAAAACCAATTAAAGTTGATAACCCGGCTAACGTTGATAACATAAAAGCATACATAAAGTTAGACATCTTATCACCAGTAATAATTATGCACTGTTTTAAAAAATTATGCGTACCATTGTTTTTGCTAACAGAAAGTGTTATATTGTAGCTGATGAAGCTGGTGAATTTTATATATGAAAGGAAAAGATAAGATGAATTATAATATGGAGTGTGAAAAGATATTAAATAGTATTGATTTAGCTCACAAGCCTTCTTTGTTGTTACATGCTTGTTGTGCCCCTTGCTCCTCATCGGTGCTTGAGAAAATTGCACAATATTTTACGATAACGATCTTGTTTTATAATCCTAATATTACTGATTATCAAGAGTATTTAAAAAGACGCGAAGAATTAGAAAAATTTATTAGTTTAGTAGGGTATGAGATCAAACTATTAGACTGTAACTATGACAAAGAAAAATTTTTAGCAATGTCAAAAGGCATGGAAGATTTAAAAGAAGGAGATATTCGTTGTTATCAGTGTTATCAATTAAGACTAGAGGAAACAGCTAAAATGGCTAAGGCTTATCATTTTGATTATTTTGGTACCACTTTATCTATTAGTCCTTATAAAAATAGTCAGTGGTTGAATGAAATTGGAAAGACTTTAGCTGAACAATATCATATTAACTATTTATATGCTGATTTCAAAAAGAAAAATGGCTATCAACGAAGTATTGAATTATCACATGCCTATCATTTATATCGGCAGGATTATTGTGGTTGTATTTATTCAAAAGTAGAAAGAATGAAATCTAGACGCCTTCAAGATCAAAAGCTGGTATAAACGACTCTTTGGCGGTTCCTTCTTCTTGAATATAGGCATTTTTAACACCTAAAGAAATGGCATAATCAATGATAGATTCATATTCGTTGGTGCTTACTGTTTGATTTAAAAAACTAAATTGTTGGTTTTTGACAACCGGAGTATATTGGTTCATAATGCTAAGATAAATATTATCTTGATACGTTTGATATAAATAAGAAATAATTTTCTTTATGTCTTCGCCTTTGGTTGGTAATACTAGGCAGCGGACAATGATTCCTTTTTGCATGATGCCATTCTGACCGAAAATATTAGGACCTGTTTGCCGATACATTTCTGCTAAAGCCCTAGAGGCTACTTCAAAATAATGGGAACATTTAGATAAAGTTGTTCCTAGATGGTTATCAAAATATTTAAAATCAGTCAAATAGATATTGACATACCCCTCTAAAAGTTTTAATGTTTCGATCGTTTCATAGCCACTGGTGTTATAGACAATAGGTAGGGATAGTCCTTTTTTTCTAGCTAGTTTAATCGCTTCAATAATACTTGGTACATAATGAGTAGGTGTTACCAAATTAATATTATGAGCATTTTTAGCTTGTAAGTCTAACATTAGATCGGCTAGATGTTCGATGGTAATTTCTTTTCCGTAGTTTTGTAAGGATATTTCTTGATTTTGACAATAACAACATTTCAGCGAACAACCACTAAAAAAGATAGTGCCACTACCATTCGTCGCGGAAATGGATGGTTCTTCAAAGTAATGTAAGGCACATCTTGCGACTTTAACTTGATCGCTTGCTTGGCAAGCTCCTAACTGTTTGGAACGATCAACGCCACATTTTTTAGGACATAAGGTACAGTTCTTATATAATTCATGCATGTTATCACCAAACTTATCATAACGATTTTGTCTACAACTGTAAAGAAATTTTGTTATGTTTGAAAAAGATGATAACATAGGCTATAATATGAGAAAGAAAGAAGGTAGTGGATGAAATATTATTGTATAGGTATTAAAGGCTCTGGGATGAGCACTTTGGCCCAGATGTTATATGATATGGGAAATGAGGTTTCTGGCTATGATGATGCGAAAGATTACAAGTTTACAGAAGCGGGCTTAAAGGCAAGAAATATCCCCATTTATTATGATCATACTCATGCCCTAGATCCGGATACGATTGTGACCGCTTCAAAAGCATTTAGTGAAGATCATCCTGAATTAAAACGGATAAAAGAGCTAGGATTTACTCTTACTCCTTATAATGAAGTAGTAGGAGATATTACGAAACAGTTTGAAACAATAGCTGTTTGTGGAACACATGGTAAAACAACGACTTCATCTCTTTTAAAGCATTTGTTAGAAAATACCGTTGGCTGTAATTATTTTATTGGTGATGGTAGTGGTCATATTGATAAAAAAAATCGGTTATTAGTAATTGAATCAGATGAGTTTAATCGTCATTTTTTAGCATATCATCCCAAGTTGGCTATTATTACCTGTATTGAGTTAGAACATACAGAAATTTATAAAGATTTAAAGGATACGATTCAAACCTTTGAGAAATTTGCCAATAAGGCCGAGTATGTGATTGCTAATGGAGATGATCCTAATGTACGGGCGATTCAGTTTCATAACAAGGTAGTATTTTATGGAGAAGATACAAATAATGATTATCAAATCAAAGATATACAATTAGCGACAACTGGTTCTACGTTTTCACTATATCAAGGAGAAGCGTATTTAGATACATTTACGATTCCTTTATATGGACATCATATGGTTATGAATGCTGCCGCTGCTATTATTGCTAGTTTGCAGCAAGGTGTAACCTTAGAAAAGATTAAAGATTTATTACCAAGTTTCCAAAATGCTAAACGCCGCTTTGCGGAAACGATTATCGGGGATACGGTGATTATCGATGATTATGCTCATCATCCAACAGAAATAAGGGTAACGTTAGAAGCCGTAAGACAAAAGTATCCAACAAAAAAATTAACGGTTGTTTTTCGCCCTAATACTTATTCTCGGACAGCTGCTTTTACAAGGGAATTCGCGGAAGCTTTGTCTGTAGCGGATCAAGCGTACATTACCCCAATTGTTTGCGATCGGGAGAATCCAGCAGATTATCCACCAGTTTCTTCTGAAGATATTATCGCACTTTTACCAGGCAGTGAGTTAATTGATGAGACTTCTATCAATAAGCTGCTATCTGCTAGAGGCGGTGTGGTCTGTTTTATGGGGTGTGCTACCGTGTCACATCTAATAGAAAATTTTGAAGCTGTTTTATCAACTAACAAAGAAGTATGACAAATGCTGTCAACTTCTTTTTTTTGCTGTCAACTTATGTAGAGTCTTACTAAGAATTTTTTGTTTTTGTGTTATAATGAACTAAAAAGGAGGGATTATTATGACCAAGAATTTAAATCCATATATTTTTAGAGGCTATGATATTAGAGGTGTTGTTCCAGATGATATTAATGATCAAACTGCTTACTGGATTGGACGTGGTTTTGGTAGTAAATTGCGGAATTTGCACAAAACAAAGTGTGTAGTGGGCTATGATAATCGTCTGTCTTCTCCTATGCTGCATACTTCATTAATACAGGGAATAACAGAAAGTGGTATTGATGTATTCGACTTAACCTTAACAACGACACCTATGTATTATTTTGCTTGTCAATTTTTAAAAATTGATAGTGGTATTATGATAACCGCTAGTCATAATCCTAAAGATGAAAACGGCTTTAAATTTGCTTTTGAAAACTATCAAAATGCAAAAGGACAAGAGATTCAAGATTTTTATCAATTTATTATGGATGGAAACTTTACGACTGGTAATGGAACCGTTCAAGAAATTAATGTGAAGAATGATTATTTTGCTGCTATTGATAAAGGTTTATCATTTGGTAACCGTCGTGTTAAAGTTGTATTAGATCCAGGTAATGGAACGACTGCTATCTTATTAGAAGAATTATATAAACGTTATCCACTGGATATTACCATTATTAATGGCCAAAGTGATGGTAGTTTTCCAAATCATCATCCAGATCCTAGTATCGAAAGTAATCTTGAACAATTAAAACAAGCAGTTCTAAAAGAAAAAGCAGATGTCGGACTTGCTTTTGATGGTGATGGTGATCGGGTAGGGATTATCTCAAACAGTGCTACTTTTATTCCAATAGATTACTACATGATTATTATCATACGTGATATTATCAATAAAGTTTCTAAAAAAGAGTTCTTATTTGATGTGAAGTGTAGTAAATCTTTAGAAGACGAGATTATCAAACTTGGCGGTATCCCTTATTGTTATCGCACGGGTAACTCTTATACAAAAGCGAAAGTACAAGAATTAGATTTGCCATTTGGAGGAGAATTATCTGGCCATCTTTATTTTCGAGATCGCTTTTTAGGATTTGATAGTGGTTTGTATGCTGGATTGCGGTTATTAGAGATATTATCCAGAACCGATAAAAGTGTTGATGATTTATTAGATGGTATTCATCGTTATTATGCGACACCTGAGATTAAATATCCATCTTCAGATGATAAAAAGGCTGCCGTGATTGAACAGATCAAAAGTTATTGTCAGGAGAAGGGCTATACTATTAATGATATTGATGGTATACGGGTTACGTTTGACGATGGTTGGGCAGGGGTTAGAATGAGTAATACCGGTCCGAATATTACTAGTCGATTTGAAGCGACTACCAAGGAAAGACTAGAAGCAATTAAGGAGGAGTTTGAAACATTAATCGCCAAGTATAATCAGTAATAAGAAAGAAGGAGGAGAAAAGATGCTTGCTATTCAACTTGTACCAAATTCTGCCAGCAACAATGGTGAATGTTATGAAATAAAAAAAGAAGTACAAACGACACAAGGACGTCAATCAATTGTTATGTATTGGTATAAAACAAAAGATGAAAATCTTCATATGGAATTTGTTCATCCCCCAGAAGTGAGTGATTTCACAATTCATCGTACGGATGGGATTTTATACCAGAGCGTTCAAGAATTATATAAATGTTTACAATTTTTAAATACAATTTGCACGTTGAAACGAGATCCGATTAGTCATCATTTCAAGTTTACAAGTGCTGCTTGTAATGAGGGTACGCCTAATAATGCTATATTAGTGCAACAGGCTAGTAGTTATTGCTTACATTTCAACGAGTTTTCAGCTACACAAAGCGGTTTTACCGATATCGTAATTGCTAAAAATGATATTAATAACAAAGGATATTATGATTGTTTTCAAATAGCGTTTCAAAAGTTAGGTAAACTATATGAACAAAATCAAGAAGTTATGCCAGCTAAAGTGTTTACAAAGCAAAGATCATAGACTGGTTTTATTTTCCGATGGTACCACATAAATTATAAAGAAAGGGTGTTAGAGATGAGAGTAATTATTACCGCAGGCGGTACAGGTGGTCATATTTATCCGGCGCTAGCCATTTTAAATAAAATAAAAGAAAAAGAACCAAATAGTCAATTTTTATATATTGGTACCACCGATCGGATGGAAGCTAAAATTATTCCTGATAAACATATTCCTTATCTTGGAATTCCTATGAAAGGACTAGATCGCAAACATCCTTTAAAAAATATTCGAGTTTTTAAAATGTACCGAAATGCCATTAAGACTGCTAAACGTGAAATAGAAGCTTTTAAGCCAGATATTGTGATTGGTTGTGGTGGTTATATCACTGCTCCGGTTATTTACGCTGCCAAAAAATTGGGCTATGCAACCATGATTCATGAACAAAATTCTATTAGTGGTATGTCAAATAAGTTTTTAAGTCGTTATGCAGATAAAATTTTAGTTTCTTTTAAAGAAACAATGGATGCCTTTCCTAAACATAAAGTGGTTTATACCGGCAATCCTCGTAGTGAAGAAATTGCTAAAATAGAACCACTTGCTAAAAGAGAATTGGGATTAAGTACTACTAAACCATTAGTGATTATTGTGATGGGATCATTAGGATCTATGACAATTACTAACAAGTTATTAGAAATGGTTCCGAAATTTGCCAATAAACCATACGAAGTATTATTAATTAGTGGTGAAAAATATTATCAGAATTATCAAACTATTCAAGTGCCTAGTAATGTTAAAATTTTACCATTTTTTGCTGATTTAATTCGGATTATGAAACAAGCAACTTTACTTGTTTCCCGAAGTGGTGCTTCCACGATTGCTGAGATTACAGCGATTGGTCTTCCTACCATTATGGTACCAAGTCCCTATGTGACACATAATCATCAGATGAAAAATGCTATAGCTCTAGAAAAAGATGGTGCTTGTAAAATTATTCCAGAAGAACAATTTGACGGTGATACATTATTACCGTGTATTGATACATTACTTGCCGATAAAGAAGCATTACATAAAATGAAAGAGGCAATGTTACAAAGAAGTATCACAGATAGTGCTACGAGAATTTATGAAGAAGCAAAAAAATTAGTAAGAGGAAATACAAAATGCAAGAATTTTTAAAAGAAGTAGAAAAAGAAGAAATCGGAAAAATTGTAAAAGAAGAGTTTTTGAGTAAATATACGTCCTATAAAGTAGGAGGGTTAGCACGTTGTATTATTTATCCTAAAAACGTAACGAAGTTAGTGCAGTTGTGTCGCTTAATCAAAAAATATCAATTGCCTTTTATGATATTAGGTAATGGTACGAATGTATTGTTTAGTGATAAAGCTTATGAGGGTGTTATTATTAAATTAGATATGTTCAATGTGATTGAATTTATGGGGAATAAAGTAAGGGTACAAGCCGGTGCTTCACTTATGCGTGTAGCTAGTATGGCCGCAAGAAGAGGTTTAACTGGCTTGGAGTTTGCTAGTGGTATTCCTGGAACTGTTGGTGGAGCGATTTATATGAATGCTGGTGCCTATAAAAGTGATATGGGATACATTGTTCAAAATGTAACGGTTTTAACACCAGATTTAAGAATTATCAATATGACTAATAAAGAGATGGATTTTCACTATCGCAGTTCGTATTTACAACAACATCCTGGTTACATTTGTTTAGAAGCTATTTTAAAATTAGAGTATGGAGATCGCAAAGAAATTGAAAAGGTCAATAAAGATCGTAAAGCTCGTCGCCTTGTCTCACAGCCTTTAGAGTATCCTAGTGCTGGCAGTGTTTTCCGTAATCCAGAAGGTCAATATGCGGGAAAACTAATTGAAGATTTAGGCTTGAAGGGTCTAACCAAGGGTGGGGCGATGGTGAGCGATAAGCACGCTAATTTTATTATCAATAAAAATCAAGCCAGTGCCAAAGATATCCATGACTTAATTTTATTTGTTCGAGATGCGGTAAAAGAGCATTATGGAATTGAACTAAAGATTGAACAAGAATTTGTAAATTGGGAGTAGACTAGATGCCAAAAGTAATTAAAAAGAAAAAGTTAAAAATTATACCATTTTTTCTTTTTGTTCTTGTTATTGCAGGAATTATTTTTGGTGTGGATGTTTTTTTGGATACGAGAATTCAAAATATTATTATCGGTGGCAATGAGATTCTATCTGATCAGCAGATTTTGGAATTGGCTAGTTTAACTGATTATCCTAGTTTTTATAAAACTACTGATGGCTCGATCGAAGATAAATTGTTAGAAAATCCATTTGTAGAAAAAGTATCTGTTAAGCGTAGTTTCTATCATGTCGTAACCATTCATATTACGGAACATCAAGTCTTATTTAAAAAAGAATCTGATGGTAAGTTGGTATTAGACAATAAAGAAGAAATTGCAACGGATCAAGTTATTAGCTACTGTATACCACGATTAATTAACTATGTACCCAATACAAAGTATGATCAATTCATTAAAGGTATGTTAGAAATCAATGCTGATGTACGTGAAAAAATTAGTGAAATTTCTTATGTTCCTAATGATTATGACAAAGATCGTTTTCTGTTATATATGGATGATGGTAATAGTGTGTATTTGACTTTGACGAAGTTTAATATGATTAATTATTATAATGAAGTATTACCGCAATTAGGGGGCAAAAAAGGTATTTTATATTTAGATTCAGGTAATCATTTTAAAATTATGGAATAAAAAAGCAAGTATAGGATTTTGAAGTTAGCAATAAAAGTGAGGAATCGGTAATTATGGGTAAGAATGGTTTCGATGATTCATATATCAGAGGAAAAATTGATATAGCATTTGCTAGATTAATTGGACCACTTGCAATTATGAATGAATTAAAATCTTATGAAAGCTCGCATGAAGAAATACACAACTTGTTAGATATAGTAATAAAATGGGGTGCTAAATTTCAGAGTGTTCAAAATTTGGCTTTTATAAAGTCTGATGAAATACTTGCTGTATATAATAGATTAGATGCCCTAAAAGATAAGTTCTTGTTTGATGCTAACTTAGGATTAGAAAATGAATTATCAGACGAAGTTGTGATTTGGATATACGAATTAATGGAATTAAGAAAAATACAAATTGAAAGAGAATTAAAAAATCAACAATTATAAAAACATCCTATAAAATCTAACTAAGATTAGATAATAGGATGTTTTTTAGGCTTTTATTTATTTAATTAATGGAACTATCGTTCATCAGGCGTAAATTATTTGCAAAATTCTACAATGTTTTTATATGAAAGATAAAAGAATTAATAAGGTATTATGTAACATATGAATGGTAATTGGTGTGAAAATGGTATCTGTCTTATCATAAGCATAAGCGAAAGAAAAGCCTAGGCCTCCATAAGAAATAATATAGAAGTATTCGTACCAGTTACTAGAACCAATGACATGCATAAGACCAAATACGAAACTAGATACGATAAAGAATACCCATTTGTTTGTAAAAATGCCGCGCATTGCTTTCCGGAATGTTAACTCCTCGACAATTGGTGCTAGAACACCAGCGGTTAGGAGCATTAGAATAGGCGAGGTAGCAATCAAAGCTTGTACCGTCATTTCATTAGATGAATTTTGCAAAGGAGTAAACATGGAAATTAATACATTCGTTACTACCATAATAGTAAGCCCCATTAACCAATATCGTAATCCAGCATCGAAATTTTCTTTAAAGTTCCCTTTAAATTTTTGAAATTCCTGCTTTAATTCTTTATGATAGAGGATAAATAACGCTATCGCTAGCATTAAATTTAAAAATAGATTAACTAACACGGTATCATTAGCGGTAGCATGTTCTACATCGATTTGAAATAAATAAATAGGTATAATTTGTAAGTACTGTCGTAAGTAGAACAGAACAAATGTTAAAGCTGCTTTGCCAATGGCTATTTTTCTTGCCTTTGTCATATTATCACCTGTTATTATCATACCACATAATTTTAAATTTGGAAGAGTGAACTGGTGACAATATCAGTAGAAGAATATTTTTTTGACAAAGTTACTACTTTCCTGTATAATGATAGACAAGAAAGGAGTGGGAAATAAAAAAGCCCACTCTTTCATTTCGAATAAAGGAGGAAGTATGAAAGAGAAAGTAACAATGCTGATTCAAGATGCCATTTCTTCTCTTCACTTAGAGGTGAGTGATGTATATTATAGTGAAGAAGAAGGAATCAAAACCCTTAACATTGAGTTAGATAGTGAACAAACAATTGATGTCGATACGATTACGGCTGCGACAGAAATTATTAATCCAATCATCGATAGTAATCACTTAGCAGACGATATTGATGTATTAGATATTCATTCACGTAGTAAAGGAGATGATACCAATGAACGGTAAAGAATTTTTACGGGCCGTTGATAATATTGTTGCCGAAAAAAATATTGATAAGCAAATAGTTTATGATGCAATGCAACAAGCGCTAACATCAGCTTATAAGAAAAATAGCAATACAAAATGTAATAACGTAAAAGTGTTAATTAATGAGGATACAGGAGATATTAAAGTGTTTTCTTATTTAACAGTGGTACCAGATGATAAGATGACAAAAGAAGAATATGAAGATTATTTATTTGAGCATTATACAGATGAAGATGAGGAAGAAGAGATTGGAGAAGAGACAGCAGAAGAACCAGAAGAAAAAATTAGTTTCTTCAACCCAGAATGTGAAATCAAATTAAGTGATGCTCGTAAAATCGATAAAAGTTTAAATATCGGCGATACCATTGATACGGAAGTAACACCTCATGATTTTGGACGAGTAGCAGCCTCTACTGCTAAACAAGTCGTTGTACAAAAAATCAGAGAAGCAGAACGTAATAGTATTATGGAAGAATTTGGCGATAAACAAGATGAGTTATTAGTTGGTACGGTCGCTTTGGAAGATACAGATAATTATTTTATTGATTTGGGTAGAACGAATGGTATTTTACCTAAAAAAGATATCATTCCAGGCGAAAAAATTGAAATGGGTAGCCAGATTAAAGTATATGTTACCAAAGTAGATAATAATGGTCGCAACTTATTAATCTTATTAAGCCGTACCCATTATGGCTTTGTAAAACGTCTGTTCGAATTAGAAATTCCAGAATTAAGTGATGGTACTGTATTATTATATGGAGTTGCTAGAGAAGCGGGTGTTCGTAGCAAAGTCGCTGTTTATTCTGAAAATCCGAAAGTAGATCCAATTGGCGCTTGTATTGGTGAACGTGGTAGTCGTATTGCTCGGATTATGGAAGAATTGCACGGTGAGAAAATTGATATTATCAAATATGATAGTGATCCTGCTGTGTTCATTGCCAATGCCTTAAGTCCTGCTAAAGATGTAACCGTAGCGATTACTGATCCGAAAAAACAAGAAGCACTAGTAATTGCTGATGGTGATAACTTCTCATTAGCGATAGGTAAAAAAGGATTAAATGCTCGTTTAGCTTCTAGACTAACGCGTTATCGAATTGATATAAAAAACAGTGAACAAGCTGCTGCGGCAGGTATTAATATTAAAAACGGATAGGTGTTTTTATGAAAGTAAAAAAAATTCCTTTACGTACTTGTGTTGTAAGTGGAGAAAAATTAGATAAACGCGAATTATTACGTATTGTTAAAACCAAAGAAGGTATTATAAAAGTAGATGAAACAGGCAAAATGAATGGACGTGGTGCATATATTAAAAAAGATGCACAAATATTAGAAAAAGCAATTCAAAAAAATAGTTTAGGGAAAAAGTTAGAATGTGAAATCCCTGAGGAGATATATGAAGAAATTAGAATGATCATTAGTAAATAAATTAAGAAAGAGGTGAATGATATGAACGTCAAGGAGTATGCAGAAGATATTGGTTGTAGTGTGGAAACAATTATAAAACACATGGAACGATTGGCTATGCCAACAGATGATTTAGATCGTATATTAAGTGATGAAGAGATCATTTTACTAGATAATTCTATTCAAGATGAGGAAGATTATGTGGCTGATGAGGAGTTAGTGAATGATTTTGAACTTGATGAAAAGGCAGAACAGATAGCTTATGATGCGAAATTAGCGACAGATGATCATATAAAAACGACAAAGGTAAAATCAAAAAATACAAAATCTTCAGATAATAAAAATACCTTTGCTGCAGATCGAAAGAAGATCTATAAACATCGAGAAAAGTTGCAAAGTAATGAGCAAGCTATCGATAAGGATATATTGCTATATAAGGATGGAATGACCGTTAGTGAAGTGGCTAATGCGCTATCTATTAGTACAGGAGAAATCATAAAAAAATTAATGAGCCTAGGCATAATGGCTACACTTAATCAGAGTTTAAGTTTTGAAGATGTTGAGATTTTAGCACTTGACTTTAATAAAGTGGTTAAAAAAGAAGAAACGGTAGATATTTCTAATTTTGAAAATTATGAAATAGAAGATAAAGCCGAAGATTTAGTAGAAAGACCGCCAGTCGTTACGATTATGGGTCATGTTGATCACGGAAAGACAACCCTATTAGATTATTTGCGTAAAAGTAGTGTTGCTAGTGGAGAAGCTGGTGGTATTACGCAAGCAATTGGAGCTTACCGGGTAAAATGCCAAGGAAAAATGATAACTTTTATTGATACACCGGGTCATGCTGCTTTTACCGAAATGCGAGCAAGAGGAGCTGCCGTTACGGATATTGTTATTATCATCGTAGCTGCTGATGATGGTGTTATGCCACAAACGAAAGAGGCGATTGATCATGCTAAAGCAGCTAATGTACCAATTATTGTAGCTATCAATAAAATTGACAAGCCAGAAGCTAATATCGATCGGGTAATGAGTGGTCTTAGTGAAGCTGGTTTAACACCAGAAGAATGGGGTGGCGATACTATTGTTAATAAGATTTCTGCGGTTACTGGTGAAGGAGTAGAAAACTTATTAGAAAATATCTTATTAGTAGCCGAAATGCAAGAATTAAAGGCCAATCCAGCTCGTTATGCTAGCGGTGTAGTATTAGAAAGTCAAATGGATAAGCATGTTGGTAGTGTTGTTACATTATTAATTCAAAACGGGACTTTACGCTTAGGTGATCCTTTGGTAGTAGGAACTTCATTTGGTAAAGTACGTACCTTAAAAGATGATTTAGGACAAAATATAGTAGAAGCAACGCCTTCTATGCCAGTAGAGATAACAGGGTTATCTACTCTTCCATCAGCAGGAGATAAGTTTATGGCTTTTGAAACGGAGAAGCAAGCAAAAGCAATTGCTGAAGAGCGGGCTTTACGGATGAGGGAAGCCGATACCAATAGGACTGGTATGAGTCTAGAGGATTTATTTGATCAAATTCATGAAGGCCTAAAAGAAGTAAACGTTGTTTTAAAAACAGATGTGAATGGTAGTTTAGAAGCTGTAAAGAAATCGCTAGAAAAAATTGATGTTGAAGGAATCAAAATTCGCGTCATTCGTGGTGGAGTGGGAGCTATTACAGAAAGCGATGTCGTATTAGCACAAGCCTCTAATGCGATTATTATCGGTTTTAATGTTCGACCTAGTAGTAAAGCTAGCGATATTGCCAAAGAATACAATGTTGAAATTCGTCTTTATGATATTATCTATAAAGTAGTAGAAGATATGGAAGATGCCTTAAAAGGAATGCTAGAACCAATCTATGAAGAAAAAGTGTTAGGGACTCTTGAAGTTAGACAACTATTTAAATTTTCAAAAGTTGGTATGATTGCTGGTTGTCATGTTTTAAGTGGAACGGTTAAATCAAATAGCAAAGCACGGGTTGTTCGTGATGGTATTGTCGTATATAATGGTGCGATAAAGAGTTTACAACACGAGAAAGACCAAGTAAAAGAAGTAAAGAAAGATATGGATTGTGGTCTAACGTTAGAGAATTTCCAAGATTATAAAGAAAAAGATATTATTGAAGTTTATGAATTGGTAGAAGTAAAACGATAAATAAGGAGGCACTCGTCATGGCAGCGATAAAAATTGAACGTTTAAATCATGCAATGCAAGAAGAAATTAGTAAGATATTAATGTTAGAAATCAAAAATGAAGATATTAAATTTGTAACTATTACTGGTTGTGACATTTCTAATGATCTAAGTTATTGTAAAGTATATTTTACAGTGTTAGATCAAAGTCAAAAAGAAAAAATGACCGAGCTTTTGAATAAAGCTGCCGGTTTTATCCGGGGTGAAGTTAGTCAACGTATTGAGATGCGGCATACACCAGAATTAAAATTTATTTATGATGAGTCTATTGCCTATGGAGAACATATGGATAAGATAATGGACCAATTGCAAAAGGAAGAAAATGGATTATAAAATTTTAATTAATCAGCAACATCCTTTTGCTTTACAAATGCTTGCGAATGCTACTTTTGTTACGTATGAAAATAGTAACGGTGAAAAAGTACAATTAGAAAAGAAAACATTACAAGCATTTTTAAAGTTACAAGAAACACTTGCTCAGGAGGGGGTTCATCTTGATATTGTTAGTGCCTATCGTAGTGAGTTAGAACAACAAGCGTTGTCTATGGCACTTTCTTCTATTTATGTGGCACCTCCTGGTAGCAGTGAACATCATAGTGGGTTATGTTTGGATATTGGACTGGTGAAAGATCAGCAGCTGATTAGTAATAATGAAGATTTACTAAATGATACCTATCTTTCTATTTTAGAGCAGCAAGTAATACCTAGGCTAGCGACTTTTGGCTTTATTTTACGTTATCCCAAGAATAAAGAAGCCGTTACTGGATATGCTTATGAACCGTGGCATTATCGTTATGTTGGTGTTGCTACCGCTAAGGTTATGGTTGAAAATAATTTAACGTTAGAAGAATATCATATACTTTATAACCGTTCGGGTGTTTTACTAGTCGATAAACCTAGTGGCATGACTTCACGGGACGTCGTTAATCGAATTAGTCATATTTTTGATACGAAGAAAGTAGGCCATAACGGTACGCTTGATCCGCTTGCTACCGGATTATTAGTCGTTACCATTAATCGGGCGACAAAAATCAATCAATATTTGACGGCAACTAAAAAAACATATATTGCTACTATCTTAATGGGGCAGAAGACCGATACAGGTGATATTAGTGGTAAGATCCTAAAAACGAGTCATCAGTATTGTACAAAAGAAGAAATAAAGAAAGTTTTACAGGCTTTCCCTAAGACCTATGAGCAGGAAGTACCCATTTACTCAGCGGTCAAAATCGAAGGAAAAAAATTATATGAATATGCTAGAAAACAACAGCAGGTGGTCTTACCTAAGCGAAGAGTAGAGATTTATCAATTAGAGTTGTTAGAGGTAACCGATCGTACCTTTACGATTGTGACCACAGTATCAAAAGGTTGCTATATTCGCAGTTTAATTCAGGATTTAGCAGATTTATTAGGGATTCCTTTGACGATGCAAGCGTTGCGCCGCACAACACAAGGAAAGTTTAAGCTAGAGCAGGCCATTCCATTAGCAGATATTACGGCTAGGCAAGCCTTGATTCCGATTGCAGAAGCTTTAGATATATCCGTTAAGCAAGTGCCTACATATTTACTAAAAAAAGTCGAAAATGGGGCTCCAATCGCTAATGTTTTTGCTATAGAAGATAAAGTGTTACTAGTAAATCAGGATCAACCGTTAGCTATTTATCATGCGATAGGAGATAAGCTACAAGTAGAAAAAATGTTATAGGAGTGAAATTATGCGTGAAAATCGGTTTTATTATCAAATTTTTAATCGTTTAAAGCCAGAACATCGCCAACGTTTTACTGATTTGGTATGTGATTTAGAAGAAACTACTATTTTCGATTTAACGGAAGAAGAAACTAAACTATTACGGCAACGCTTAGGTGTTTATGGAGATGAGGCTAGCTTATATAAGAATATAGTATCAAGCGATACTACTGTATCTAAATTGATGACTAAATTAGATCATTTAGAAAAGAAATTAATTCCTATGCTAGAAGAGTATGAAATCTCTGAGCAAATAAAAGATCAACAAATTGAATTTTTAGGAGATTATAATACTGAGCAGATCATTGAAATGTTTGGTAAAGAAGATGCTAAAAAGGTAACAGGATATGCCCATCATCATGGTGTTTGGTTACAAGATGAGACAGAGGCAGATATTTTACCAATCTCGATATTACCAGTTTCTAATTATGCTAAAAATGCTTTAATGCGTCGTGGTGTACAAACACTTGGTAACCTGATACAATTAAGTCCGCAGGAATTACAAACTATACGCGGTATTGGTAAGGTGGCCGGCAAACAGATTTCTACTCAATTAGAAACGATGGGATATGGTTTGGCTGAAGAGGGTAAAGCAGCAGCTTTACGTTTGACAAAATAAAAAAATTATAGTATAGTATACATGCTTACCAGTTCTTAGTAATGGGAGTTCTTCCTTACACCCTTACCAAGAGCTTGGCAAATTAGAATTATGAAAGGAAGTGTTAAACATGGCTTTGACAAGAGAAGAAAAACAACAAATTATTAAAGAATTTAGAAGAAACGAAAGTGATACTGGTTCTGCTGAAGTGCAAATTGCAATTTTAACAAAAGAAATTGAAAATTTGACAGAGCATTTAAAAGAGCATAAGCATGATCACCATTCACGTCGTGGCTTGTTGATGAAAGTTGGACAGCGTAGAGGAATGCTTAATTATTTAGCACGTACAGATGTTACTAGATATCGTGCTGTAGTCAAAAAATTAGGTTTAAGAAAGTAGACACTGGCTTTAGTGTCCCTTTTTATTTATGATAAAAGTGTTGACGAACGTATGTTTCGTTTGATACACTTGAGTTGCAAAGCTAATCTGTTGAAGATAACAACTAAAACAAAATGAAGTTTATTTTTGTTTTTAGGTTCTTTTAGAAAATGAGGTATGTATGGGAAAACAAGTATTTGAAAAAGAGTTTTATGGAAAGAAAATTATCATTGAACATGGCGAGTTGGCTAAACAAGCTACAGGGTCAGTTTTAGTACGATATGGGGATACAGTTGTTCTAACAGCGGTTGTGGTGAATAAAGTTGTTAATTTGTTAAATGATTTTTTTCCATTAACAGTAAATTATCAAGAAAAATTATATTCAGTTGGTAAAATACCAGGTGGTTTTATTAAAAGAGAGGGTAGACCTACTGAAGCAGCTACATTAGCAGCTAGAATGATTGATCGACCAATGCGGCCTTTATTTAAAGAAGATTTTAAATATGAGGTACAAGTCATTAATACGGTTTTAAGCGTTGATCAAGAATGTGCACCAGAATTAACAGCTATGCTTGGTTCATCTGTAGCTACAATGCTAACCGGCGCGCCTTTTCAAGGACCAATTGCTGGGGTCAAAGTAGGGTATGTAGATGGTGAATATATTATCAATCCAACACCTGCTGAATTGGAAAATAGTCAACTGGATCTAACCGTCGCTGGAACCCTTGATGCTATTAATATGGTAGAAGCTGGTGCCAAACAAGTTGATGAAGAGATTATGCTAGAAGCTTTAATGAGAGGACATGAAGCGATTAAAGAGCTTTGTCGTTTTGAATTAGAAGTAATAGAAGCGATTGGTGTAACACCAATGGAATATGAACATTTAGTAATTGAAGATGATTTGTATCAAGAAATTGAACAGTTAGTATTAACCGATATTGATCAAGCTTTAAGAATTAAAGATAAACTAACAAAATATCAACGATTAGATGAAATTAAAGAAGCAGTAGTAGAAGATAAGAAACAACAAATGCAAGAGCAATTGGACGATGAAGAACTTGCACTTTATATCATGAAAGTTAAAACCATTATGGAGCAAGTAGAGTATGAAGCTTTTCGTAATATTGTCGTAAAAGAACATATTCGTTCTGATGGCCGTAAGATGGATGAGATCAGGCCTTTATCAACGGGAATTGATTTATTACCGAGAACACATGGTTCTGCTCTTTTCACTCGTGGTGAGACTCAGTGTTTATCTGTGACGACTTTAGGGGCTTTAGGAGAACATCAAATATTAGATGGTTTATCATTAGAAGATGAGAAACGATTTATGCTTCATTATAATTTCCCGGCTTTTTCTGTAGGAGAAGTTGGTCGTTATGGTAGTCCTGGTCGCCGTGAGATCGGACATGGTGCCTTAGGAGAAAGAGCACTATTACAAGTTATTCCTAGTGAAGAAGAGTTTCCTTATACCATCCGTGTTGTATCAGAAATCTTAGAAAGTAACGGTAGTAGTTCACAAGCTAGTATTTGTGCAGGATGTATGAGTTTAATGGCAGCTGGTGTTCCAATTAAAGCACCAGTAGCCGGTATTGCTATGGGATTGATTACAGCCGGTGATGATTATACCATTTTAACGGATATCGCTGGTATGGAAGACCATTTAGGAGATATGGATTTTAAAGTAGCTGGTACGAAAGATGGTATTTGCGCTTTACAAATGGATATAAAAATTAAAGGAGTTACTAGAGCTATTTTACAAGAAGCTTTAGCCCAAGCGAAAAAAGCAAGACTACAAATCTTAGCAGTGATGGAAAAACAAATTAGTAAACCACGAGAAGAAGTTTCAGAATATGCTCCTAAAACAAAAGTATTCTATATTTCTCCATCTAAGATACGGGATGTTATTGGTAAGGGTGGTGAAATGATTACCAAAATCATTTGTGAAGCGAGTCATGTTAATGATGTTAATAGTATTGGTGCTGTTAAAGTGGATCTAGAAGATGATGGACGGGTGATTGTTTATCACACTGATCAAAGTGTTATTGATACAACGGTTCAGATGATTCAAGATGTTGCAAGAGAAATTGAAGTGGGCAAAATCTATTCTGCAAAAGTTATTAAAATAGAAGAATTTGGTTGCTTTATAGAATTATGGCCTGGTTGTGAAGGGCTTGTACATATTTCTCAACTAGCAAAAGATAGAGTTAACAAGGTAGAAGATGTTGTCAAAGTAGGAGATACGATCTTGGTAAAGGCTTTAGGTTTGGATAAACGTGGTAAACAGAGTTTTTCCCGAAAAGAGGCTTTAAAAGAATTGCATTAAAGAGTGAATAACTCTTTTTTTGTGGTATATACATTTTCATCACTTTTCCCATAATTTCCCATAAACTGACGAAATTTCCACCACGATTTCCTAGTATGATGGTTACAAGAAAGGAGGAGATAGATAGAAAAATATTGAATCTAACTGGCAATTAATGAAGACTGCTTATAGATAAAAGGAGGTCGATAATACAATAGCCAATTATAGAAAATAGTGTTATACTATTGGTGGTGAAATAGATGTATAAAGTATGTTTAGTAGAAGATGAAACCGATTTAGCAGCACTAGTTAAAGTATATTTAGAAAAGGCCGGATATGAAGTGGTAACCTTTGATAAAGGTAATGATGCCATTCAATATATAGGCCATCCAGTTGATATTTGGATATTAGACATAATGTTAGGAGATGATATCAATGGCTATGATGTAATCAAAGCAATTCGTGAAGAATATCCTGAAGTCCCTGTTATTTTTACTTCAGCACGAGATCAGGATTTGGATCGGATTTTAGGCCTAGAATTAGGTAGCGATGATTACATAACCAAACCATATTCTAGTAAAGAATTAGTACTACGAGTTAATAATATTATCAAACGCGTGTATCAACAAAAACCGACCAATATCATTGAGTATGAAGATTATAAAATTGATGTAGATAGAAGATTAGTTACTCATAAAGATAAAGAAATAAAGTTGACAACGTTAGAATTTGATTTATTATTATTGTTCGTTCAAAATATTAATAAAAGTTTTTCCAGAGAAGAAATTTTAAGTGCTGTATGGGGGATGGATTATTTCGGCTCGGACCGGGCGGTTGATGATTTAGTAAGAAGATTAAGACGTAAGATGCCTAAGTTAAATGTTGGGACCGTATATGGATATGGTTATAGGTTATCATGATGAAGTTTTCGAGTAAGTTAAGTCATCAGCTTGTCCTACTGATTATTGTTATTTTTGCAATTGTCTTTCTGATGCTAAGTGTTATTCTCCCTCAAGTTGTTATCCCGATTACCGAAAAAAATATATATAATTATTTAAGAGAACCATTAGAATTTGTTAGAGCTGATATTGATAAAAATTTGGTGACTACCGAAATCGCATACCTATATCAATTCGGGGATACGGTCGCTTATAGTGATAATCTTCACGATATTATAAAATTCGACAATGTCAGAGATATCCTACCTAAGTTTAGTGGCGATTATGGTAAATTTACTTATCGAAATAAAGTGTATTATTATTATGTACTCCACGATGATGATATTACCAAAATTTCTTTAACAAATGATACCTATATCACTCAAACCAAACAAGACATACTGAATGCTATTATGCCAGTAGTAGTGATCACATTTCTAATCATTGCATTAGCCCTTATTCTATGGAGTAGTGTTTTGGTTAGAAAAATTGAAAAATTAAAAGGAAAAATCGATAATATTGATGATGATAATTATAATCATGCTATTGAATTTCAAGTGGATGATGAGATTCGTTCATTAGAACTTGCTATTGAAGACATGCGTATCTCTTTGAAAAACCAAGAAGAGTACCGCAATCAAATGTATCAAAATATTTCACATGATTTTAAGACACCTCTCACCGTTATAAAATCATATATTGAAGCTTATAATGATAAAATTGAAACAGCTGATGTTGTCATTCCTGTCATCAGCGAACAAACAGATAAGCTTGAGTTTAAAGTTCATTCACTTCTATATTTAAATAAACTTGATTACTTAAAAGAAACAGAAACTGTCGGACATAACTTAGTAGACGTTAAAAAAATTGTAGAGAAGGCTAAAGAAGAATTTAAATTTAGACGAAAAGATGTAGAAGTAGTTATCCAATTTGACAAAAACAGTAAATTTTATGGTACAGAAGGATATTGGGAAACTATTATTGATAATCTTCTAGCGAATTTTGTTCGTTATGCTGAATCTACTATCAAAATTACTGCCAAAAATAACCGTTTAACCTTATATAATGATGGACCAAATATTGATCCGGATCTCCTTGAAGGAATCTTTACTCCGTTCCGAAAAGGTATTAAAGGGGAGTTTGGTCTAGGTCTTTCAATAGTAAAGAAAACTTGTAATTTAATAGGTTATGATATTACCATCAAAAATGAGAAAAAAGGCGTATCTTTTCATATTTCAAAAGCTTCTAAATAAGAAGCTTTTTTTTGGTTATATTAAAAATGGTGATTGTAATGACAATTTTAATAACAGGAGCTTTAAGTGGATTAGGTTATCAATATGCAAAAGAACTAGCTAAAAGAGGGCATATAGTTTATGCAGGTGTAGAAAACGAACAGCAATTACAAGTCTTAAATCAAAAAATATTGGAAGAAAAAATTATATTATTTCCAATTGTACTTCAGTTATTAGATAAAACTACCTGGCCCGATTTTTCTTTGCTTGATATTGATGTGTTGATATTACAAGCGGGTATTGGAGAAGGCGGTAGTATATTAGAAATAGACCAAAATCGTTGGCAAAAAACTTATGAGACGAATGTTTTTGGTAATGTAGGAATAATTCAACAGTTCTTAAGAATTTTAAGAAAAAACAATAAACAAGGAAAATTGTTTATTACTTCTTCATTAGCAGCATTTTTACCATTTCCGTATTTAAGCAGTTATACATCTACCAAAATTGCTTTATATGCTATTGCTAAAACTTTGGTTTGGGAGACTAAACTCCAAAAAATACCGGTGGCTATTTCCGTTATTATGCCTGGTGCCTATGCGACTGGTTTTAATGATGTTATGATAGAAAATAAAGCTAAGGACTTATTGTTATTACCTACCTTAGCTTCTAAAATAACCTTTTTTCAAAAAATATGGTTTGCCTTAACCGAGCAACATCAAACTACAAAATTGTGTCAAAAAGTTGTAAGAGCAACGGAAAGAAAGTATGTTCCTTTTGTTATTAGTGCGCCATTATCGCAATCTTTAACGGTTAAATTATATCGTTTGTATGATAGTTTACTCCACTAGTGAAGAATATGATATACTAATTACAAGGAGTAAAGAAATGGAAGACTTATTTTCAATATATCAATCACAATTAAAACAAAAAAAAGACCAGCTTCAAAAACAATATGAAAACTTGAAAGAACAGCTAGAAGAAAGTGTGACAAAAGAAGAATTACATGATATTGAAAAACAAATTACGCTTTTAACCATTACTATCAAAGAGCTAGAAATACCACTACAACAGTTTAGTACAGCTTTAACTGACCATAAAAAAGATAGTGATTATTATTATCAGCAGCTGCAACAACCGCTTCTTCAAATACAACAACAAGATGACAAGTTGCAAAAACAATTGCGAACAAAACAGGAAACATTAGATAAAGTAAATGTAAATCGGCAGGAAATGGAAAAAGATGTGATTGATATAGATAAGCAGGCAACTGAGATGAAAATTATGGAAGAGACGATTGTGGCGATGAGTGCGGTCATTGAAGAAAAGTTAGATGAATATCAAGAGTTTGATCTGGATCGCTTACAGCAAGTTAGTATTGCCAAAGAAATACTTATGTCTATTTCCGTTTATATGATTTTGCAAGCGGTTATTCGTGGAAAAACTTTATTACCTGGTATGTTATTAACTAGTTATCTTACTGGTAAAGGGTTGGAATATTTATTTCATCCGTCTAATGATTCATTAGATCTTTATCAAGATTTAGAATATCGGATTCATTCTTTATTAGATGATACAAGAAATATGCAAGAAACTTTGGAACAGAATATTACATATATAGATGACATAGAAGTAACTTTAGAAAGACAATATGAAATCTATTTATCAACGAATGAATTTCAGCAATTATTGATTTTAATCTCAGGTATTAGAAAGACTCTGATAAAACAAGTTGATAGAATCAGAGAGAGTGAGAAGAAACTATACTATTTATCTGAGCGAAATAAAGTCATGGTTAAAACGTTGGAATCTTCATAAGAGATCATAGAAAAAAGACACTAGCAAATGTGTCTTTATTTCTTGAAATAAGTTTTATTAACTGTGTGAATTAAATCCGTAATTTGTTCAT
Organism: uncultured Bacilli bacterium; assembly: GCA_944363695.1. GTDB lineage: Bacteria > Bacillota_I > Bacilli_A > RF39 > UBA660 > Onthousia. The sequence goes on from CALVUW010000002.1 coordinate 23,756, forward strand.
CACTAATCGTATCATTACTATAGTTACTGAAATAGTCAGTGAAAGGTTGATGATTGACTAAATATGGTGTATTGAAACATTTCGTGTTATCATCTAGCTGTTCAGATGTTTCTACGATATAGCTTTCTCCTGTTTTATAGTCATATCCATGATTACTTTCGGCATCCTTTTCAACGACAACATAATTTGGATTTTCGCCACATACATAACCATAAGCACCACAGGCGTATAAAACTTTGGTATTTCCAATCATTAAATTTTGTACTGAATGTTGTTTGTTGGCCATATTTTCACCTCCTTAATGGGAAAAAAAGATACATGTCCAAGACATGTATTTACTGCAAACTCATAACGAGTATTAATTACATGGTACGGACAATTAGTATATCCGAAACCTTAGGAATAGTTGATAAACAACTAATCACTAAATACATTTTACCAAATAATAGAAAAAGTCGCAATATTTTTTCGCTACTTTAATATATTAATCAGCTTTTTTCAAAGATTTCACAAATGGCTTTCCTTTAGAATTACTAATTTCTACACCAGATAATTTGATTTCTAGGAAAGATTCTATTCTACCTAATTCACTTATTGAAAGTGAATCAACTAAATCAAATTTAATTAACCCTATTAATTGATTATAATATGAATCAATACTTTGTTGATTTTTATTTAGTTCTTTTGCTTTTAATAAATCTTCTAGTTCTTTTAGTTTTTCTTTCTTTTTCGTAATATCTTCAGGGGCAATTTTACTAAATTCTTGATTTGCTAAATTAATTCTATCATCTATAGATGATTTAGTAGAAATATCGTAATTTAATATTTCATCTATGGCTTTTGAATTGCCATTTAAAAGTTGATTTATTAATTTAACTAAATATGGTGGTTTATATTCATCATAACTATATCGATAAATATCTCTTGTTTCTTCAAAATATTCTTTTTCTTTTCCAGTAGGAGTATATGTGAAATTTCTAATAATTTCATCAGTAAATCTTGGTGAATAATCACTTTCATACTCTTCGTGTTGTATAAAACTACAATTATTTATAATTTCCTTTTTTAATTTTTCAATTTCTTCTTTATCAAAATCAACTTGATATTTTTCAATTACTTCGTCATTTTTTCTAAAATAAATCATATTCAAACCCTCCATTAATAACTATTATATCATAATTATTTGCTTTTGTGTTTATTATAGTTTAATTTATCTCTCAAAATCATCTTTTAATTTCATAAAGGCAATGCTTGTTTATCATTAACCTTATATTCAATATATTCAAGGTTATTAAATGATTTATTATTTTTTAATAATTCCATTTGTTTTCTTGCTATATTATTTAATCTAACTAATCTCTCACTTTGTGGTATTTTCATTTCTATTAATTCTGCATTAATGTTTTCTAAATTATTTAATATTACCAAATGAAGTAAATCAGTATAATCTCTAATATTTCCTTTATCTGCAATTTCAGGATTAAGTGTACGCCATTCCTTGGCAGTCATACCAAATAATGCAACATTTAATACATCTGCTTCTTCTGCATATACAAACTTCTTTTGTTTTTCAGTTAAAGTAGGAACTATTACACTTTTAATGGCATCAGTATGAACTACATAACTAACTTTAGCCAATACTCTATTAGCATGCCAATCAATTTTATTTTGATATGCTTCATTTTTCTTTAATCTTTCAAATTCTTGAATTACATATAATTTAAACTCTGGAGAAAGCCAACTGGCAAATTCTAAAGCAATATCACTTCTAGCATAAGTCCCACCATTATTACCAGATTTAGAAATAATACCAATAGCATTAGTTTCTTTAATCCATTTTTGTGGTGACATATAAAAACTATTTTTACCAGCTTCATTCTCAAAGGTCTCGAATTCGTGACCTTTGAAATTCTCGTTATTCAATTGTTCCCATAAACCTAAATATGCCAAAACATCTTTATTTCTCATCCAAGCATAAATAGGAACTTTAGGTTCTTCTGGATTTGCATATCGTGCTAAATCGGTTAATGAAATAAATTCTTTATTGTCTATTCTTAAAACGCTTATTTTTTGCTCTTTTACTACTATTTGTGTTTTTATATTGTCACTATTCATAATTCATGTCCTTTCCATATTTTAATAAAATTTTATATTTAAAATATTCTATTGATTATTTCGGCTATTTCATCTGTCGTGAAATTAGAACGTTTTAAAATAATACAATGAACTAATCTCTTAACTAATAAATAAGATACAATTTCAACATTCGAAAATTTCTTACTCAATGCACTATGAGTTATTTCATTTCTTTTTTTTGCAAACGTTTGAGCTAAATCTCCATTTGAGACATTAGTCATATTATAATTAACAAATAATCTTTGTTTTGTTTTTTCTAATGGTTTTATAAATTCTTTAAGTGAGGAAGATATTTGTTCATGAAGCGCGCCATCTAAATTATTTATTGTGTCATAAAAATTGTCTATATAGCCTAATTCTGTGTTAGATGAATTAGGAGTTCTTAATTCAGATATATAGTTTAATATATTATCTTTTAGCACTTTATATTTTTTATGTTTATTAGCTTTATATTTAGGGTGTAGCTTGTCAAATTGTCCTTCAAATGAAGAAGCTATTTTTATAAATTGGTATGAATCTACATGACTATCTTCATATGAATTATTTGGATACGAGAATAAAGTATTTTTTTCTGTTGATAAAATATTATATAAATTTTCAAAGTTATTTACTAGTGTATCCAAAGAAAGAGATAAATTAATATCAGATAAATCAATATTTTTATCTTTCGGTAAGTTTATATGTAAAAAATAGTTAGTTGTTACTAATTTCCTTTTTTTATTTTTCCAGTTATCAAATTCACTTTTTGATAACCATATTTTTGAAGTTAGCTTTATTTCATCAAATTCAATTATATTTCTATTATAAAGAAAACACATCAATTCATGCATAGATTTGTAATATTCAATTATATCGTTAACTTGTTTCTTTTCGTTAAAATTAATCCATATCTGAGATTTTAATTTAATTGGAGTATTTAATTCCTTGCTCGAAATATTCCACATAATACCAAAATTAAATATATCTCCATTAACGTTTAGTTTTCTCAGTAATTCTTTTGAATTATGAAATTTAAATTTAGGTTT
>CALVUW010000003.1 GCA_944363695.1 uncultured Bacilli bacterium
CTTACTATCTAAAGATTTTCTTTTCCCATCGTTATATTTAGCAGGCGATAACTTTTCTTTTTCTTGCACAACTTCTTCTTTTTCTTTTTGCAATAAAGCAATATGCTTTTTTAGATTTAATTTTGTAATTAAATACTTAATTTCATGCCGTGGTGAAAACAGTTCATACATATGCTCAAAATAGGCCAAATCACGAATAGCAAACTGTTTACGTTTTCCTGTCTCTTCCATAATTTGATAAAATTTTGGTAGGTCTTCTAAGGCTAATTCTTCAATTTCAATACCATTTTTAAGCGTTTTGCGAATGGTATTACGAGTGTTAGGACGTAAATTTTTCATAATCTCATCTTCCGTTTTATTTTCTATATCTAACACATACATCCAACTGACCTGCTCTTGTTCTGCCAAGGGAACTGCTTTAAATCCTAATTTATTTAAGACTGCGACATTATCCGAATGATCCACACCATTTGAAACTAAGGCACCACTGCTATCTCGCTGCTTATATACCAAATAAGGATCCATACGTAAACAATAGCCATTATGATCTTTTACATATTTTTTTAGCAATTGTAAAAAGGTACGAAATAACGCTAAATCTTCAAAATCTAATAATGGACCTCGTAAAGCATAGAATTCAGATTTTCCAAAATATCTTTTTTTCGATAATAACATAGTAGCGGCTACAATATTTAGTTCTTTCTTTAACCCAAGATAAGTAACTTGCCAGCCACTTTTTGTTCGTAATTTGCCAATTTCTGGCGTTTGCATAAATGTACGATAAGGGCTAGTATCACGGAAGCTTCTAAACTCTTCCTCTGTTAAAACTGTTAATTCCATCTTAACTCCTCCTAAATTTATTTTTAACCGTATTGATCAATTTACTACCGAAAACTGCTTCTAATAAATTTAACTTATGAGCAACAAAGAAATAAACACCTGCACCTACTATCGTATAGATAGCAACAATACCAATATTTAGCATACGCGAAGTAAGGTTAAGTGGAATTACAAATTGTAATAAGATTAAAACAGCAATCATAGCAAGATCTGCTAAAGCAATTTTACCTAATAAACGAGCTGTTGGTTTGTAACTCACTTTGCATTTTCTTTTCAAGAACCATAAACATAAAATAATACCGACTACATACCCTAAAATTGTCGCAGTGATTGATCCATAGACTGGTGGTAGGCCAAGATGGTAAAAGCCATTGATAAATAATACATTACAACTTAATTTAATTAAAACACCTGCCACTAAGGAAATTAATACTTCTTTATAATATTTTAAAACCTGTACAATTGATACTAATGCTGTATACGTTGAAATTACTAAAGCAACAAAGACAAAGTAAGCAATTATCTGTGCTCCTACGGCTGATTTACTACCATAGAAAATATTCCAAACAGGATTAGCTAACATCGATAAACCAATTGTCATTGGTACAGAAATAAATAATAATACTTGTAAGGTTTGATTAATTTTATGATGAACATCTTTATAATCTTTTTTTACTGCACTAGCTGTTAAGTTAGGAATTAAACTAATAATAATACCAGTTGATACAGAAACAATAATCATATTTAGTTTATTACCCCAAGTGGAAATAACACTCATGACATTTTCAGCAGCAGCTGTCGTATAACCAACATCATTAACTAGCGTTTTTACAATTGTCGTCATATCAATAAAATCATAAGCTGATTTAAAGACATCAATCATAATAAAAGGTAAGGCATACCAGAAGATCTTTTTTAAAATCGTACGTGTACGAACATAAGGCTCATCTACAGTTAAAGGTTTCGCTTCCAACTGAGCTTTGTTTTTATGAATTTTTTCTAATAAATAAAAGTACGCAACTAAAGCACCAAAGGTCGCTCCGAAAACAGCAATTCCAACGGCAGACGTTAATGATAATCCAAAAACATGTAAGGCTAAGAATGAACCTAAAATAATCAAGGTAACCCGAGCAAGTTGTTCAATAACTTGACTAATAGATGTTGGACTAATAAACTTATGTCCTTCTAAATAACCACGATAAATACTAAGTAATGGTACTATCAAAATAGCACTTGCAATCACTCGAATAACTAACGTAACATCTGCTAGGGTATTACCACCTTGTAGATCACCCAAAATAGCTGTCGCTACCATCGGCGCAAAAGCAAAAAGCATCACAAAAACAAAGACACCCATAATAATGGCTATTCTTTTTCCAATACTAAATGCTCGCTCTTTAGCCTTGTAATAACCAAGTGTCTGATATTCACTAATTAATTTACTAATGGCATTAGGAATTCCAGCACAAGATAGCGATTGAAATAAATTATAAATTGTATAAGCATAACCATATAAGGCCCCACCCTTTTCACCAATAATGGCATAAAAAGGAATTACATATAACATTCCTAAAACTTTACTTCCTACTATTCCCATAGTAGCAACGAAAGCACCATTTAGAAACGAGTTTTCTTTCATCTGTTTATTCTTCTTCTTTTTCATGGATGACCTCCAATTTCCCTTATTATCATACCACAAAACGAAGCAGATACACAACTCTTAGCCATTACATATAAATAATCATCGCTGAAAAACAATAAATTTGTTCTTCTCCCATTGGAAAAGAACTAACTGCATATTTAATATCAACTACTTCCTTTTCCAAATCTTCCAAAAAAGAATTCATAGCATTTTGTAAATCTTGTTCATCTTCAAAATCAAAAATTTTTACTTTCAATTGTATCACCTATTCAATTGTAGAAGTTTTTTTCCACAATTCTTGTCGAAAACTATTTAGCATAATTTATATTTCACCTACCACAATAATTATAGGAGGAATCAAATGAAGACAGAAAATGAATTATTGCAGCATATTTATCAAAATGCTAGTATGGCCACATTTACACTAACAAAATTATTAGAAAACTTAGAAGAAAAAGATAATAAAATTAAGGATGCTACTGAAGATATTTTAAAAGAGTATGAACAATTTGCTAAAACAAGTAAACAATTATTACAAGAGCAAAAAATCATCCCACAAGAAGAAAGCATGATGGCGAAGATGGGAGCTTCGATGGGAATTAAAAAAGAAGTTATCAATGATAACAGTGATGCTAGTATGGCTGAAATGTTAATTCAAGGTATTTCTATGGGATCACTTGAAATGCAAAAAAAGATCAAGGCTTATGAAAAAAAGATAGATGAAGAAACGTTAAAACTAGCCAAATCTTTTCTTAAATTCCAAGAAAATGCCATCGAAAAGTTAAAAAAATATTTGTAAAAACATATAATATTAATGTAAATAGACAAAAGATAGACATTTTGTTATACAAAAAGGGTAATGAACTGTAAAACAATTCATTACCTTTATTTTATTTGACAACAATGTTGACGATTTTACCCTTTATAACAATGACTTTGACAATTTCTTTATCTGCGATATGTCGTTTGACGTTTTCAGCTGCTAAGGCTTTCTTTTCAATTTCTTCATTACTATCTTCTTCCAAAACCGTAATGGTTGCTCGCACTTTACCATTAACTTGTACCGCGATTGTCTTTTCTGTCTCCACTAAATATCTCTCGTCATACGTTGGCCATTTACTATAGGCAATGGTTTCTTCATGGCCCATAACGGTATGCCACAATTCTTCTGTTATATGTGGTGCGATTGGATTTAATAATTGTAAGAAACTATCTGCATAAGCGCTTGGGAATATATCTTCCTTATAAACAGCATTAACAAATACCATCATTTGACTAATAGCTGTATTAAAACTTAAGTTTTCAAAATCATCTGTTACTTTCTTAACAGTTTGATGATAAACCTTATCTAGATTTGGATTAGATTGCTCACTAATTTTATCACTTTGATATAAACGATATACCCGATCTAAGAAACGCTGTGCTCCTTCTACTCCTTGTTGACTCCATGGCTTAGAAGCTTCTAATGGTCCCATAAACATCTCATATAAACGTAGGGTATCAGCACCATAGTTTTTAACAATATCAAGTGGATCAATGGCATATTCCGGATATCGTTTTCCCATTTTTATACCGTTTGCTCCTAAAATCATACCTTGATGTACTAATTTTTGGAACGGTTCTTTTACTGGTGATAAGCCTTTATCATATAAATAGTGATTCCAAATACGAGAATATAGTAAATGTCCTACAGCATGTTCTGGGCCACCAATATATAAATCTACTGGCATCCAATGTTTTAATAACTCAGGATTAGCGAAAACTTCTTCATTATCAGGATCAATATAACGCATATAATACCAACTAGAACCAGCAGAACCAGGCATGGTCGATGTATCGCGTACACCTTTTAATCCATTATGATCATACTGTTTCCATTCTATAGCATTTTCTAAAGGTGCTTTACCATTATGACCTTTATAGTCATCTAGTTCTGGTAAAATCAATGGCAATTCATCATCATCTAATACATGGATCTTTCCATCTTCTAGATAAACAATTGGCATTGGTTCACCCCAATAACGTTGTCTAGCAAAGATCCACTCTCTGATACGATAATTAACTTGTTTTTTACCACAATGATGTTCTTCTAGCCATTGAATCATCGTATGAATGGCCTCTTCTTTATTCATACCATTTAAAAACTCGGAATTAATATGGATACCATCACCACACATCGCCATTGGATGTAATACATATTCGAAAGATTTGCGATGTAGTTCGTCGGTTATTTCTTTATCGATTACTTCTTTACTAACCCATTCAACAGAGAACTTTTCATCTTCCTCTAATTCTGGGGCCACTTTTTGATCGCTTTGTAATTCAAATAACAATGGTGTCGCTTCAATATTAAAGTATTTATCTTTATTATAAGCGTAATAATGATGATTGATCTTGAAATCTTCAGTGATTAACTTAACATCTACATAACCGGTTTCTTCTTTAATTTCATGAATGGCACAACTAACAGCATCTTCGTTTTCTTTTCTTGTACCTCCGATAAATAAACGGCCACCTTGCTCATGCCAATTAATGGTTAAATACTTTTCCTCCTTTGGATCATAGACAATGGCAACAATTGAATTTTTCGTACATTCATTTTCATGTGGTGTACCCGTTACTTCTTCCAAAACTTGGATAATTGGTATATTAAATTTCATAGCAAACTCAAAATCACGATCATCATGAGCTGGTACTGCCATAATGGCACCCGTTCCATAACTTGCTAAGACATAATCAGAAATGTAAATCGGTATTGCTTGATTATTTACCGGATTAATCGCATAAGCTCCTGTAAAAACACCGGTTTTATCTTTATTTAAATCGGTCCGCTCTAAGTCGCTTTTCTTAGCGCATTCCTGTTGGTAAGCTTTAACTGCCGCCTGCTGTTCTTTAGTAGTAATTTGATCAACTAGTTCATGTTCTGGTGCCATTACACAGTACGTAGCGCCAAATAAGGTATCACAGCGCGTTGTAAATACATTAAAAGTTTTATCGGTATCCTTTATTTGAAATGTCACTTGCGCTCCAATTGACTTACCAATCCAATTTCTTTGCATTTCTTTAGTGGACTCAGGCCAATCAATCTCCTCTAGGCCAGCTAGTAGTGTTTCGGCAAAAGCAGGTTGGTCAATGACCCATTGTTTCATATTTTTTCGAACAACTGGATAACCTCCTCGTTCACTTTTACCATCAATGACTTCATCATTTGCTAAAACCGTTCCTAATTCTTCACACCAGTTAACTGGCATGTTAATATATTTAGCATAACCATCTAAGTATAATTGTTTAAAAATCCATTGGGTCCATTTGTAAAATTTCGGATCACTAGTCTGTACCATTTTTGTCCAATCATAGTCAAATCCAACAGATTTTAATTGTTCGGTAAAGGTTTCAATATTTCTTTGTGTAAAACCATTAGGATTATTTCCCGTTTGTACAGCATATTGTTCTGCGGGAAGGCCAAAAGAATCATAGCCCATCGGATGTAAAACATTATACCCCTGCATACGTTTCATTCGAGATACGATGTCTGTTGCCGTGTAACCTTCAATATGTCCGGCATGTAAACTAACACCAGATGGATAAGGAAACATGTCTAATACATAATATTTTGGTTTACTAAAATCCCAAATATCTGTCTTAAACGTTTGATTTTCTTCCCAATACTTTCTCCATTTTGCTTCTATTTTATTAAAATTATACATCTTTTTTCATTCCTTTCTTTTGATAAACTTTTCCTACAATATCATAGCTAATTAATATAACAATAAAGATGGTGACAAATCCCAGTGCCAGTTGTAAAAACATATTATCTACTAATGAAATAATAGTTACAACAATAGCAATATCAAGTGAACTGACGAAACTAATCACATTGAGTAATTTTTTATAATTGACTTTTTTGAGGTCAATATGATAGCGATTAACCAGATACTGTACTTCGACTGGTTTCTTTTTAGCCTTATTTTTCTTCGCTTTACGAACTAAAAATAATTCATAAATAACAAAAACAAATAAAAATGTTAATATAAATAATCCAATTTGCAATGCCATACTATCCCTCCATAAAAAAAATTCGTCTTCATAAGGACGAATTGATCGCGGTACCACCTTAATTCATAGATATTTATCTATGCAGCTTTCAAAGAATTAACGATCTTACCCGTAAATATTTTATGATTGTCAAGTTCAGAAATTATTTTTACTTGTTTACACCAACCACAAGTTCTCTTGTTAAAAATGACATTTCTTACTACTACAATCAATATTTAAAATCTAGTGTTATTATACGCGATTACAAGCAGAAAAGCAACACTAAAATTTTTTCTCCTTTAATTTAATTCGTTGAGCTAGATTGGGGGTATATGATATAGGATAAAGCGTTAGAATCTGATCCGTATTTGGAACGGTTAAAATACGAATATGATTAAATTTCGAAGTTTTGTAAGGACAGATATAAGAATCTGTAAAGTAATGAAGCGTTGATTCTAATGGTAACTCATCTAAATGTGGTTTCATTTGTTGAAACAAAATATCGATTTCTTCTTCTGAGGTGAATAATGTTCCTTGTTTTTGTGTTTCTACTACTTTATTAGGAAGATGTCGTAATTTAGTATAGTGAATAGCACGCTCTACATTATAATCACTAAATGCTTCTTCTAGATAGCCACTAATATAAAGTGGTAAAGGAATATCAGGATAATAGCGATGCAAATAAATTGTAACCAAACGATAAAAATCATTAATACCTGCCATTTTTATTTGACTGATTTCTTCTAATGTTAATGATATATAGGTACTATGAGCTTTATCATAGTTCTTTTGGCGAATATATAATGGTAATAATTCTTTAAAATTTAAGGGATGAAAGTTTGGAACTTGTTCTAAAACAGTAATTGCTTCATCCAATAAGTCTTGATTGGCTAAAACAACAGCTAAATCTCTAGCTATATCATCATTTTCTGGATAGGAATTATATAAATCATTTAGAATGGTTTTGGCTAAATGCCAGTTACCATTAATTAGTTGCTTCTTGGCTTCTTTATAAGAAATGATGTCTTGCCTTAATTGTTTGCTTCTAGATTGATGTTTTTTTCTTTGATCATTTGCACTCATAAAAATCCCCCATAATGTATTTTTATTGAGAAAAAAAGAAGCTATTTAGCTTCCTCAACTAATTTCAAAATTGCCATAGGTGCATTGTCTCCGCGTCTTTCTTCTAATTTAAAGATTTGCGTATAACCACCATTGCGATCTTGATAACGTGGTGCAAGATCATTAAATACTTTATTGACAACTTCTTTATCATTATGAACAAAAGCAAGAGCTCTACGACGATCACCAAGTGTTCCTCTTTTGCCATAAGTAATCATTCTTTCTACCATTTTACGAACTTCTTTGGCACGTGTTACCGTAGTAGTAATCTGTTCGTTCATAATCACTTGTTTGGTAAGCGTTGCTAACATACTTCTTCTGTGTTTATTGTCTACGCCTAATTTTCTATATGCCATCTATAGTTCCTCCTTCTAATCATCATCTCTTAAATCAAGACCTAAATCTTTAATTTTATCTAATACTTCTTTTAGTGACTTTTTACCTAGGTTACGGATTTTCATCATGTCATTTTCACTCTTATTAACTAAATCTTGTAAGGTATGAATACCAGCTCTTTTTAAACAGTTATAAGCACGAACAGAGAAATCTAAATCCTCAATAGAAGTTTCTAATGCCTTTGTTTTTGGATCTTCTGTTTTTTCAATCATCATGCCACTCATATCTGTAATATCACTTAATTGTGTTAATAAATTAAAGTGTTCAATTAAAATTTGAGAAGCAAGCGCTACAGATTCTTCTGGCTTAATAGAACCATTTGTCCATACTTCTAAAACTAGTTTGTCGTAACTTTCATCTTGACCAACGCGTGCACTTTCAACATTGAAAGAAACACGTTCAATTGGAGAATAGATAGAATCTATTGCAATAAAACCTTTCTTTTTATTATCGTGAAGTGCTTTAAAATCTTCACTTTTAACATATCCTCTACCATTTGTGACCAACATTTCCATCACAAGTTTTCCACCTTTAGCAACATTTGCAATAACGTGGTCTTTATTAATAATTTCTACATCTGCATCACAAACAATATCACCAGCGGTTACAGTTCCTTCCTCTGTAATATTTAATGTTATGATTTTATCTTCTTCCGTATGATTTTTAACAACTACTCCTTTTAGATTTAAGATAATTGTTGTTACATCTTCTACAACACCCTCTAAGGTTTGGAATTCATGAAGAGCGCCTTCAATTTTAACCGCACTAATAGCACTACCTGGAAGTGAAGATAACATAACTCTTCTTAATGCATTTCCAATTGTTGTTCCAAAGCCTCTTTCTAAAGGCTCTAATTCAAACTTTCCGTAAAAATTATTTTCTACATAATCGGTAATTTTATAAACTGGTTTTTCAAATTCTAACAATTTACTAACCTCCCTTTATTTATCCACGTGGTCTCTTTGGTGGACGACATCCATTATGTGGAATTGGTGTTACATCATTAATTGATGTTACTTCTAATCCTGCTGTTTGTAATGAACGAATAGCCGTTTCGCGACCTGGACCTAGACCTTTAACATACACTTCTACTTTACGCATACCAAGATCATAAGCAGCTTTACCAGCTTGTTCTGCAGCCATACCAGCAGCAAAAGGTGTTGATTTTTTACTTCCTTTGAACCCTAAAGCTCCACTTGAAGCCCAACTAATAGCATTTCCTTCTTTATCAGTAATAGTTGTAATAGTATTATTGAAAGTAGAATGAATATGTGCGACACCTTCTGGTACATTTTTCTTTACACGTTTTTTTCTTGTCTTATAAGCCATAATTTAATCCTCCTTTACTATACTTTCTTCTTATTTGCAACGATTTTACCTCTACCTTTACGGGTTCTGGCATTACGGTTGGTTCTTTGTCCTCTAACTGGAAGACCTTTTTTATGACGTGTTCCTTGGTAAGAATTAATTTCCATTTTCGTTTTAATATTCATACTAACTTCACGACGTAAATCTCCTTCAGTTAGATGCTTATTAATTTCATCACGAAGTGCAATTAATTCATCCTGTGTTAAATCTCCTGCTTTTTTAGTTGGTTCAACTTTTGCATTCTTACAAATAGTAGCAGCTAAACTTCTACCAATCCCATAAATATAAGTTAGTGAAATCACAATATGTTTATCATTTGGAATATCTACACCTTTAATACGTGCCATACATTAACCTCCTTTATTAACCTTGTCTTTGTTTGTGTTTTGGATTTTCACAAATTACTCTTATTGTCCCTTTTCTTCTTACAATTTTACATTTAGGACATCTCTTTTTTACTGATGCTTGTACTTTCATATCTCTCTTCCTTTCATTTACGATAGGTAATACGCCCACGTGTTAAATCATAAGGTGATAGTTCTATCATTACGGTATCCCCCGGTAAGATGCGAATGTAATTCATTCGTATTTTACCAGAAACGTGAGCTTCCACAATGTGTCCATTTTCTAATTGAACTTTGAACTTACCACCTGGTATTATTTCTAAAACTTTGCCGTCAACTTCAATAACATCATCTTTCGCCATATTTTCACTCTCCCGTTAATATTTCTACACCATCTTTGGTTACAACCACAGTATGCTCAAAATGAGCGGCCATAGAACCATCTTCGGTAATAATCGTCCAGTCATTATCATCGATATAAATATCAGGACTTCCTAAAGTTAGCATTGGTTCAATTGCAATGACCATTCCCTCTCTTAACTTAGGGCCAGTTCCTTTACGACCATAGTTTGGAACATCCGGTTCTTCATGAACATCGCATCCTACACCATGACCTACTAATTCTTTAACAACACCTAAATGATGTTTTTCCGCATAAGCTTCTATCGCTGCGCCAATATCACCGATATGAGCGCCTGGTTGTACTTGTTTAATTCCTTCATATAAAGCTTTTTCTGTATGTTCTAATAAATATTGATTTTCTTCAGAAACCTCTCCTACAGCATACGTCCAAGCAGAGTCTCCATGATAGCCTTGATAACAAGCGCCAATATCAATAGAAATAATATCTCCATTTTCTAGTTTACGCTCACTTGGAAACCCATGTACAACTTCTTCATTGATACTAATACATAAGGTGGCAGGAAATCCTTCATAACCTTTAAAAGAAGGTGTAGCCCCTTTTGAACGAATAAATGATTCTGCTAATGTATCTAATTCTTTAGTTGTGATACCCGCTTTAATATACGGTTTTAAATATTGATGTGTTTCATACACAATATGACCTGCTATTCTAAGTAAATCGATTTCTCGCTTACTTTTAATGCTAATCATGTTTTGCCTCCCCTTTTAATACTGCTAAGATACGTTGATGTACTTCTTCCACAGTACCTTCGCCATTGATAACATATAATACACCTTTTTGGCGATAATAGTCAAGTAAAGGTTTTGTTTTTTCCATATAAACCTGGTATCTATGCCTAAATGATTCAATATTATCATCATTTCTTTGCAATAGGCGTCCTTGACAACGATCGCAGGTTGATTCTTGTTGTGGTTGTTCAGTCTCTGTATTCAGATTATAAACCGCTCCACAATTTTCACAAATGCGGCGACCGGTTACCCGTTTAGCTAGTATATTTTCAGGAATTTCTAAAACAATTACATATCCTAGTTGTTGTTTTAATTCTTGTAACATTTCATCATATTTTTCTGCTTGTTCTACATTTCTAGGAAATCCATCTAAAATATAACCCTGTTGACAATCTGCTTCCGTGATACGTTTTTTTAATAGATCATAGATGATATCATCACGAACTAAAGCACCGCTTGATAAGATTTCCCTAATATAACTACCTAGTTCACTATCTTCTACCGATGCATTACGCAATAGATCACCAGTAGAAATATGGGGAAGATGATACTCTTTTTCAATTAATGAACTCTGTGTACCCTTGCCGGCGGCAGGAGGAGCTATAAATAGAATGTTTTTCATCGTCTTTTATAGCCCTTCTTATAATTCCTAGAAAGTAAACTTCCCTCTATCTGTTTATATGTTTCTAATGCAACACCAACTACGATTAATAAACCGGTACCTCCAATACTAACACTAGTTGGAAGACTTGTTAGATTAGAGAAAATAATTGGTAAAGCAACAATGATAGTTAAAAATACAGAACCTAAACATGTAACTCTTGTTAATATTTTAGATAAGTATTTTTTCGTTTCCTCTCCAGGACGAATACCTGGTATATAACCACCTTGTTCTGATAATCTTTTAGCAAACTCATCAGGCTTAAATACCATATAGGTATAAATAAAACCAAATAAGAATATAAAGATAACATAAATAATAAAGCCAACTGGTGTTGTATATGTTAAATAGTTTTGAACAAATACTGTAAATCCTTGATTATTAATTAATTGTGCAATCAATCCCGGAATTGCCATTAAACTGGAAGCAAAAATAACGGGAACGACACCAGCTGTGTTTACTTTAATTGGTACATATGAGGCAGCATTACTACCAAAAGCACCTGATTTATTAGCATATTGAATGGGAACTTTTCGTTCTGCTTCCTGCACATAGATAACACCAATAATAATGGCAAAGTAAACAATAACAAAAAGTAAAAACTTAACAATACCAAAAGCTATTGCTTGTGTTGTTCCTTCTAATACTACTAGGCCTTGAAAGGCATCAATAAACATTTGTGGTAACGTAGCAATAATACCTGCCATAATAATTAAACTTAATCCATTACCAATACCTTTTTGGGTAATTTGATCACCTAACCATAACAACAAAGCTGTACCAGCGGTTAGGACGGTAGCAACATATAGATATTGACTAGGTGTAGCTGTTTTTCCTAAGAACATGAATGAGAAAGCATATCCCTGAATAAAGGAAAAGACAATTCCGACATAACGTGAAATTTGATTGATTTTTTGCCTTCCTACATGGCCTTCTTTAGATAATTCCTGAAAATAAGGAATTATTTCTTGCAACAGCTGCATCACAATGGTAGCCGTAATATAAGGCATTACTCCTAGAGAAAAAATGGAGAAATTCTTTAAAGCGCCACCACCCATAGAATTGATTAATTCTAAAAAGCCTAAATCACTAGTAATATTTGGTGTTCCAGGAACTTGAATCGTAGTACCAATGATAAAAATGGCTAGTACTACTGCCGTAAAACCAATTCTTTTTAAAAGATCTCTATTTGTCGGCCTAAATAATTGCTTTAATAGAGAGAACATCTTAAATCACCTCGGCTTTACTTCCTGATTCATTTATTTTTTCAAGAGCTGATTTAGAAAATTTATGTGCTTGAATCGTTAATTTCTTCTCTAACGTTCCTTCTCCTAATACTTTAATTCCAGCTAATTGTTTTTTTACTAATCCTGTATCTTTTAATAATGCTGGTGTAACAACAGTATCATCAGCGAAAACATTTAAATCTCCCACATTAATGACCGCATATTCTTTCTTAAAAAGATAATTGCTAAATCCTCTTTTTGGAAGACGTCTATATAGTGGTAATTGTCCACCTTCAAATACTGGATTTACTCCACCACCACTACGAGCGTTTTGTCCTTTTTGTCCGCGACCTGAAGTTTTTCCAAGACCAGAACCAGGTCCACGACCTACACGTTTCTTAGCAGTAGTAGCTCCAGGATTTTTTGTTAACTCATGTAACTTCATTATCCTAACATCTCCTCTACTGTTTTACCACGAAGTTTTGCTACTTCTTCTGGTGTTTTGATACTCTTAAGTCCGTTCATAGCAGCTTGTGCCATATTTAATTTGGTTCTAGCACCAAGTGATTTTGATACAACATCACGAATTCCGGCTAATTCTAACACAGCACGAATGCTACCACCGGCGATGATTCCAGTACCTTCTTTAGCTGGTTTTAACATAACACGTGCAGCACCTGAGACACCAATTGTTTCATGAGCAATCGTTCTGCCATCCATTAAGTTGATAGTGATCATGTTCTTATTAGCATCTTGAATTGCTTTCTTAATAGCATCTGGTACTTCTGCTGCTTTACCGGTACCTAAACCAACATGTCCTTTACGATCTCCAACAACAACAACTGCTGAAAAACGACGTTGACGTCCACCTTTGTTAACTTTAACAACACTCTTAACTTGAACGACTACTTCTTCTAGCAATTTTTCTTTGGAATCGGTTGTTTGTTTTTGCATTTTTACCCTCCTTAGAATTCTAATCCATTTTCACGTGCAGCATCGGCTAATGCTTGTACACGACCATGATAAAGATATCCACCTCTATCAAATACTACTTTGGTAATACCAGCTTTTTTTGCTTTTTCAGCAATGCTAGCACCAACTTTTTTAGCTGCTTCGATATTAGATCCGTTTTCTAATTTTAGATCTTTATCAAGTGAAGAAGCAGATACTAAAGTAGTTGCACTTTCATCATCAATGATTTGTGCATAAATTCCAGTATTAGAACGAAATACATTTAATCTTGGAACGGCAGCAGTACCGTGTAAAGTTGTTCTAATACGTGTATGACGCATTTGACGCATACTATTTCTTGATTTTTTATTAATCATATTTTACTCTCCTTCCTTAAGCAGCTTTCTTTCCTTCTTTACGTCTAATATGTTCATCCTTATAACGGATACCTTTACCCTTATATGGTTCTGGTTGACGTACTTTTCTAACATTAGCAGCAAATTCTCCGACCAATACTTTATCAATACCTTTGATCGTAATTTCCGTATTACTTGGTGCCTCTACCGTAAGACCAGTAGGGATTTCCATTACCACGAGATGAGAATATCCTGCACTAATTGTTAGTTTGTTACCACTAACGTTAAAACGATAACCAACACCAACGATTTCAAGCCCCTTCTCATAACCTTTGGTTACCCCAATAATCATATTTTGAAGAAGTGCATTCATCGTTCCATGCATTGCTTTCGCTGCTTCGTTAGCTCTTTCTAATGTAATAACATTTTCTTCTTGTTTCATAGAAATGTCTTTTAACATTTTTTGAGTCAAGCTTCCCTTTGGGCCAGTAACAGTTACGATTCCGTTTTCACAAGTCACTGTTACTCCTGCGGGAACTTCAATTTTACGATTTCCAATACGGCTCATTGTAACACCTCCTTATATTTTACCAAACATAAGCTAAAACTTCGCCACCAATATTAAGTTTTCTTGCTTCTTTATCTGTCATAATTCCTTTTGAAGTTGATAGAATTGCAATTCCAAGTCCATTTAATACTCTTGGAATTTCATCATTTTTGGCATAAACTCTAAGTCCTGGTTTTGAGATTCTCTTAAGTCCTGTAATAACTCTTTCTTTATTTTCACCATATTTTAGTGTTAGAATAATCGTTCCTTGTACATCATTCTTTTCTACTTTATAGTCTGCAATAAATCCTTCTTCTTTTAGAATTCTTGCAATTTCTATTTTCATATTTGATGCAGGTACACTTACTTCTTGATAACGCATTTGATTAGCATTACGAATTCTTGTTAACATATCTGCAATTGTATCTGTAACTACAGCCATGAATATCCTCCTTCCTTCTACCAGCTTGATTTTTTAACGCCTGGTATTTGTCCTTTATAAGCCAATTCGCGGAAGCAAATACGGCAGATTCCAAATTTGCTCATAACAGCATGTGGTCTACCACAACGTGCGCAACGACTATATTCACGCACTTTATATTTTGGCTTTCTACTTTGTTTTACAATCATACTTTTCTTTGCCATTTTTACCCTCCATTACTTTCTAAAAGGAATTCCAAGTCCTGCTAATAAATCATATGCTTCTTCATTCGTTTTGGCAGTGGTAACAAAGATAATATCCATACCACGCACTTTTACAATTTCATCATAATTAATTTCTGAGAAAATTAATTGTTCTTTAATACCTAAAGTATAATTTCCACGTCCATCAAATGATTTTGGATTAACACCACGAAAGTCACGTACTTGTGGTAGAGAAATAGAAATTAACTTATCCACAAAATTATACATGTTGTCAGCACGTAACGTTACTTTACAACCAATGCTTTGTCCTTCACGAATTTTAAATCCAGCAATAGATTTCTTTGCTTTGGTAACAACTGGTCTTTGGCCAGAAATTTTCATTAGATCATTAACAGCAGCATCTAATAATTTAGAATTTGTCGTTGCATCTCCAACTCCCATATTAATAACTACTTTTTCTAGTTTTGGTACTTCCATAATAGATTTATAGTTATATTTACTCATTAAACTTGGTACAACTTCTTTTAGATATTTTTCTTTTAGGCGGTTCATTTATTTACCCTCCTTCCACTAGTCAAGTACTTCTTTTGACTTAGTACTGATTCTTACTTTTTTATTATTTTTATCAATGGTATGTCCAATTCTTGTTCCTTTTTTAGTTTTAGGATCAACAATCATTACATTAGAAACATGAATAGGCGCTTCTATTTCTAGGATACCACCAGATTCTTGTCCATTTCCTTTTTGATGTTTATGAACAATATGAACACCCTCAACAATAACTTTGTCTTCATTTCTAAGTGTTTTAATAATTTTACCAGTTTTACCTTTATCAGCACCAGAAATGACAACAACTTTGTCTCCTACTTTTAGCTTCATATTTTCCTCCTTATAGTACTTCTTTAGCAAGAGATACTATTTTCATATAATCTCTTTCGCGAAGTTCACGTGCTACCGGTCCAAAAATACGAGTTCCTACTGGGCTTTTATCATCACGAATGATAACACAAGCATTATCATCAAATTTAATGTAGCTACCATCTTCTCTTCTAACACCTTGTTTAGAACGAACGATAACAGCTTTTACAACCTTTCCCTTTGGTATAGGTGAATTTGGAATCGCATTTTTTACAGTTGCCACTACTACATCACCAATATTAGCGGTTTTACGATGGCTTCCGCCAAGACACCGAATAACAAGTACTTCACGTGCACCAGAATTATCAGCAACTTTTAATCTACTTTCCTGTTGTAACATAGATTACATCCTCCTTCTACTTTAGAGTTATAGAATAACTGCTTCTTTTACAATTTCTTTTAAGTAGAAATGTTTAGTCTTAGAAATCGGTTTCGTTTCTATAATTCTGACTACATCTCCTACTTTTGCTTTATTGGTTTCATCATGAACACTATATTTCTTAGATGATTTTACTCTCTTATGATATAGTGGGTGCATTTTATGTGTTTCTACTAATACAGTAATGGTCTTGTCATTAGATGCACTAACTACTTTACCAACTAATTCATGTCTTTTTCCTTTTTCCATAAAATCTTCCCTCCTAATCAACTTTCGTTTCTCTTTCACGTTCTTTTAAAACGGTCTTTAATCTTGCTACGGTGTGTCTCAATTCTCTAATACGTGAAGGCTTTTCTAAGTTTCCAGTTGCTTGTTGAAAACGTAAGTTGAATAGTTCTTCTTTACTTTCTTTTAACTTTTCCATGATTTCTTCATTAGAAAGTTCTCTTATTTCTTTCACCTTCATTATGCTTCACCACCATTTTCTTTTTTCACAAATTTTGTGGCAATCGGTAACTTATGACTAGCTAGGCGTAATGCTTCTCTTGCAACTTCTTCAGAAACACCAGCAATTTCAAACATAATTTTGCCTTCTTTTACAACAGCTACCCATTCTTCTACGTTACCTTTACCTTTTCCTTGACGAGTACCGATAGCTTTCTTTGTTAGTGGCATATGTGGGAAAATATTAATCCACACTTTTCCGCCACGCTTCATGTAACGCGTCATAGCAACACGAGCTGCTTCGATTTGATTAGCTGTAATCCAAGCTCCTTCTTTTGCTTGTAATCCATATTCACCAAAATGAAGCTCTAGATTACCTTTTGACTTGCCTTCGTAAGGTAATCTATGTACACGACGATATTTCGTTCTTGATGGAATTAACATATTAATTACCTCCTTTAGCCTTTTTGTTATTTAAAATTTCACCTTTATAAATCCATACTTTTACACCAATTTTTCCAAATGTTGTATCTGCTTCGCTTGTTGCATAATCAACATCTGCTCTTAGTGTATGTAGTGGAATCGTACCTTCTGTATATCCTTCACTACGGGCCATATCAGCACCACCTAAGCGTCCAGATACTTGTGTTTTGATTCCTTTAGCACCCGCTTTCATAGCATTTCTAATTGCACGTTTTTGCGCCATTCTAAATGAAGCACGATTGCTAATTTGACTAGCAATAGAATCTGCTACTAATTGGGCATTTAAATCTGCTTTTTTAATATCAACAATAGAAATTTGGATGTCTTCTCCTACAGCATTAGACATAGCTTTCTTTAACTTTGTGATCTCTTCACCACCACGACCAATAATAACACCTGGTTTTGAAGTATGAATGGTAACTTCACATTTTTTCGCAGTACGTTCAATTTCTACTTTAGCAATACCTGCATTCTTTAAGTTCTTAGCAATATAATCACGAATCTTAAGATCACGTGCTAAGGTATCAGAAAAGTCTTTTTTACCAGCGTACCATTTAGCTTCCCAATCTTTGTTGATACCAAGTCTAAGTCCATTTGGACTAACTTTCTGTCCCATTATTGTTCCTCCTTATTTTTTCTCAGCCACTTTAATCACGATGTGACTTGTTCTTTTATCATTATGTCCAATATGTCCACGAGAATCAAACATCGGTCTTTTATAAACTGGACCAGCGTCAACTCTTGCTTCACTGACATATAGATTATCTTTATCTAATCCATTATTATTTACAGCATTGCTAATAGCAGAAAGTAATACTTTTTTTGTCATCACTGCTGCTTTTTTATTTGTATTTTCTAAAATAGCAAGGGCATCACTCACCTTCTTGCCACGAATAGTATCTACGACAAGACGAGCCTTAATAGGAGAGATCCGTTGCATTTTAGCAATAGCTTTTACTTCGTTTTCCATATTTTATTCTCCTTCCTTCTAGTCCTTCCTATTTTTTCTTATCAGAACCATGTCCACCACATTTACGCGTTAAAGCAAATTCACCAAGTTTATGTCCTACCATATCTTCAGTAACATAAACCGGAATAAATTCTTTTCCGTTGTGAACTGCAAACGTATGGCCAATAAAATCAGGGAAAATTGTTGAACGGCGTGACCAAGTTTTGATTACTTCTTTTTTGCCATTTTTATTTAATTCTTGAACCTTTTTTAGTAATCTATCAAATACATAAGGTCCCTTTTTTAAACTTCTAGCCATTTAAATCTCCTCCTATTTACTTCCACGACGACGAACAATATATTTGTCTGTCTGTTTATTGTTTCTAGTTTTATAACCAAGGGCTGGTTTACCCCAAGGTGTAAGTGGTGCCTTACGTCCGATTGGTGCACGTCCTTCACCACCACCATGTGGATGGTCATTAGGGTTCATAACAGAACCACGAACAGTTGGACGAATACCTAGGTGACGTTTACGACCAGCTTTCCCTAGTTTTACTAAAGAGCTATCTTCATTTCCTACGACACCGATAGTTGCCATACAAGTACCAAGTACTTTTCTTTGTTCACCACTAGATAAGCGAATCATAACATAATTCCCTTCACGTCCTAAAATTTGAGCAGAAGTACCAGCACTTCTAGCTAGTTCTCCACCCTTACCTGGACGAAGTTCAATATTATGAATAACAGTACCTACTGGAATATTGATAATCGGTAGAGCATTTCCTACTTTAATATCAGCATTTTCACTAGCGACAATTCGCTCACCAACTTTTAAGCCTTTAGGAGCGATAATATATCTTTTTTCACCATCTAGATAATTAATTAACGCAATATTAGCTGTTCTATTTGGATCATACTCAATACTAGCTACCACACCTTCAATATCGAATTTATTTCTCTTAAAGTCAATAACACGATATTTACGTTTTACACCGCCACCTTGATGACGCACTGTAATCTTACCTTGATTGTTACGTCCTGCTTGTTTCTTTAGCGTTTTAGTAAGACTCTTCTCTGGTGTTGTCTTCGTAATTTCTTCATTGACTAGAGTACTCATTTTTCTACGTCCTGGTGTAGTAGGTTTATAATTTCTAATTGCCATTATTGTTCCTCCTTCTAACCAAGATCAATTTGTTGTCCATCTGCTAAGGTTACGATTGCTTTTTTATATCTATTCGTAAGTCCGCTATAACGTCCAACTCTTCTTTTCTTAGGTTTTACATTAATTGTTCTAATTTCTTTTACCTGTACTTTAAAAATCTTTTCGATTGCTAATTTAATTTCTGTTTTATTAGCTTTTACATCTACTTTAAAGACATATTGACCAATTTGACCTTGGGCTCCACTCTTTTCTGTAATAACAGGTGCTTTAATAATTTCTAAATACTTCGTATCCATTATTTAAGAGCCTCCTCTACTTTTGCTAATGCATCTGATGTAAAGACTACTACATCGGCATTAACTAAATCTAATACGTTGATTTCATAATCAGCAAGTAGTGCTACGTTTGCTAAGTTGCGTGATGATAAAATAACATTTTCATCAAAATTATCAACGATAAATAGCACTTTCTTTTCATCAACACCTAAAGTTTTTAATAAAGAAAGCATTTCTTTTGTTTTTGGTGTTCCAAATACTAATTCTTCTAGCACAATTACTTCTTTATCATTAAATTTATGTGATAAAGCACTCTTCAATGCTAGACGTCTTTCTTTACGATTTTGTTTTTTGCTGTAATCACGAGGTACTGGCGTTCCATAACGACCACCACCTACCCATTGTACAGCACGAATTGAACCTTGACGTGCATGTCCTGTTCCTTTTTGTCTCCAAGGTTTGCGTCCTCCACCACTTACTTCAGAACGATTTTTGGTGGAATGAGTACCTTGGCGTAATGATGCTTGTGCAAGGATAATCGCATCATATAAAACTTTATCATTTGGGGTAATACCAAATACTTCTTCATTTAATTTTAACTCATTTACTTTTTCACCTTTAAGATCTAAAAGTTCTACCTTTTTCATGATTTTCCTCCTTTCATCACACATCTACTGTTTTGTTATACTGTGATGATTATTCTGACTGTTCTACTGGTGCTTCTTCACTAGCAGGTACTTCAGTTGTAACCGGTTCTTCTACTTCTTCGGCTACTTCATAAGTAATTAAGTCAGCTGCGGCATTTTTCTTACCAGGCTTTTTAACAGCCGTTTTAATAACAACCAAGCTCTTTTTAGGGCCAGGTACATTACCTTTAATTAATAATACGTTATTTTCCAAATCAACGGCTACTACCTCTAAGTTTTGAACCGTTACTTTGACATTACCCATTTGTCCTGGTAATTTTTTACCCTTTAAGACATGCATTGGTCTCATCGTTCCTAAAGAACCAACACCTCTATGATATTGTGAACCATGTCCCATTGGACCACGGCTTTGATTGTGACGTTTAATAACACCTTGGAAACCTTTTCCTTTACTGATGCCACTAACATCAACAATTTCCCCTGCTTCAAAAATACTAGCATCAATTACTTGTCCTAAGGTGTAATCACTAGTATTAACTCCTCTAATTTCTCTTAAGAAGCGCTTAGGAGCAGTATCTGCTTTTTTCAAATGTCCCATTTTTGGTTTTGAGCTTTTCTTTTCACTAATGGTTTCATAGCCAAGTTGAATCGCTTCATAACCATCTTTTTCTGTTGTTTTAATTTGTGTTACCACGTTAGGTTCTACTTCTACAACAGTAACCGGAATTAATTTACCTTCCTTAGTAAATACTTGGGTCATCCCGATTTTCTTACCTAAGATTCCTTTCATTTCTTCCTCCTATTATATTGTTTTAATTTGAATATCGACACCACTTGGTAAATCCAATCTGCTAAGCGCATCAATCGTATCTTTACTTGGATTTTTAATGTCAATTAATCTTTTGTGCGTGCGCATTTCGAATTGTTCACGTGAATCTTTATCTTTATGAACAGCACGCAAAATTGTGAATTTTTCAATTTCAGTTGGTAGTGGTACAGGTCCTGAAATTTCTCCTCCACTTCTTTTAATTGTTTCCACAATTTTCGTTACAGCATTATCAAGCACACGATGGTCATATGCCTTTAACTTAATGCGGACTTTCTGTGTTGACATATTTTATCCTCCCTTCGCCTATATCTGGTATAGACTTGCTCCGTGCGAATAACCTGATAGCTAGTTAACAACTTAACCTGGCGTATCAGCAACCTCTCACATCTAAGCAGTCACACGTATTTAATTTTAGCATAGGA
>CALVUW010000004.1 GCA_944363695.1 uncultured Bacilli bacterium
AAAATCAATCTTTTCAGATTGATTTAATCATTAACGTCACATTGGTGCGACGATTTTACCTTATGGAGCGGATGAAGGGAATCGAACCCTCGTAGTCAGCTTGGAAGGCTGAGGTTCTACCATTAAACTACATCCGCAAAATGCTATATAAAATATATAGACAATATTAATTATACAATAATTTTAAAACATGTCAACATTTTTTTAATGATTCTTCATTATATATTATTGATTAACCTGTTATATAATATGCAAAATTCTTAATTTTGAGATTTAAAAACTTTATGTTTTACATGATTCATGTTATACTTATCAATAGTAAAAAAGAAGTAGGTGATACAGTGGATCAGGAGAAAATAGGAAAAAAAATTAAGCAAATACGTCAAAGTCATCATCTAACACAAGCTGCCTTTGCCAAACAATTTGGTGTAACTTATCAAGCTGTATCAAAATGGGAAAATGGTAAGAATATTCCAGATATTAGCATTCTAACGCAAATATGTGATTATTATCATTTAGATATAAATGAATTTTTAACTGCTAATGCTAATTCTAAAAAAAATGGTTTTAACAAGAAAAAAATACTCATTACAGCAGCATTATGTATCTGTACTCTGATTGCTATTTTTACGGTGATAGAGTTAACGCATTCTCATGATCAAAACTTCGAATTTAAAACTTTATCTACTAATTGTGGTGATTTTGAAATAACTGGCAGTATTGCCTATAACGATAATAAAACAGTCATTTACATTTCTCATGTCACCTATTGTGGCCAAAAAGATACCACAGTATATAAACAAATAGATTGTAGCTTATATGAAAGTGATGGAGCATTGGAAAGAAAAGTAGATCACATTAACTATCAACAAGATATTACTTTGGAAGATTTTTTACAAAGAGTAAGTTTTAATGTAGAAAGCTATGACAAGATGTGCAAAAATTATACAGAGGATAGTCTTCACTTAGAAATTGATGCCACAGATGCCGAGGGAAATACAACTTCTTATAAAGTTCCTTTAATCTTACAAGATAGTTGTTCTAATACATAACTCAACCACAAGTTGAGTTTTTTAGAGGCCTAATTGCTTGTCTTGAACTTCTCGGTTCTCTTAAAATAAAAGTGGAGGTCGATATTGTGAGTAAAAACAAGAAATTAATATATGGAATAATCGTTTTTGTTCTACTGATTTTGATTGTCATTTTATACGTGTTTCACCAACAAAGCGTCAATCATCAAGAAGTAGCCCTTGTAGATAGTCTAATTAAAGAACAGGAAGAAAAAGAACAGCAGTTTGCAATAGAAGGTTATCGTATAGATGAGCCAAATATTATTGTGAATCCATATGGAAATTCACCACTTAGTGCATTAGTTCTATTTGAAACAGATGAGGCAATCGCGCCAACGGTAACTATCGTAGGGAAAGATGAATTAACAACCTATACGCATACGTTTGATGAGGCAACACAGCATTATTTACCAATTTATGGACTATATGCTGATTATAATAACGAAATTAAGATTGAATATGGTGATAACAGTACAACGATTTATATTCAAACTGATCCACTACCAGAAGATATGATTCTGCCAACAGAAGTGACAGCAGATAAGCAACAATTAACAAATGATCTATATTTTTATACACCATCTAGTAGTGGCTATACCTGCGCTTATGATGTAAATGGTGACGTACGTTGGTATTTAACAGAAAATGCTTTATGGGAGATTAATCGTCTACAAAATGGTCACTTATTAGTAAGTACAGAGCGTTTAATTAATACACCATATTATATGAGTGGATTATATGAAATAGATTTATTAGGCAAAATTTATACTGAATTCAGTTTACCTGGTGGCTATCATCATGATTATTACGAACTAGAAAATGGTAATTTACTAATTGCTAGTGATAATTTTAATAGTGATGACGGAACAGTGGAAGATTACATTGTTGAATTAGATCGTCATAGCGGTGAAATTGTTAAAACGTTTGACTTAAAAGATATTTTACCAATGGAAGACGGCAAGAGTGAAAACTGGATTGCTTATGACTGGTTCCATAATAATTCTGTTTGGTATGATCAAAAAACAAACTCCATTACTTTATCAGGACGTCATCAAGATGCAGTTATTAATATTGATTATGATAGTGGTGAGTTGAACTGGATTATTGGTGATCCAACCAATTGGAGTGAAGAGTATCAATCCTATTTCTTTACACCGGTAGGGGATGATTTTGAATGGCAGTGGAGTCAACATGCAGCGATGATCACACCAGAAGGGTATGTTTTTCTATTTGATAATGGTAATAATAAATCTAAAAATGAAGAAGAATATGTACCGGCAGAAGAGAGCTACTCACGTGGCGTTATGTATAAAATTGATACAACTAACATGACCATTGAACAGATTTGGGAATATGGAAAAGAGCGGGGGAGTGAATTTTATTCTCCTTATATTTCTGATGTTGATTATCTAGATCAAAATCATTATATAGTTCATTCTGGAGGGATTGTTTATGTGGATGGCAAAAATTCGAATCAGCCAGCTGGTTTTAGTGAGAATACAACGTTAGTTTCAGATACAGTAGAACTAATCGATGATCAAGTGGTATTTGAATTAAAACTACCCACGAATAATTACCGAGTAGAAAAAATGAGTTTATACAGTGAAAATGAAAAATTTGAAATAAAACAAGCCGTTAGGTTAGGCGATTTAGGTATTACGAAAGTAGATAATACTAAAGTAGGGCCAATTCTATCCGCCGTTCCAACCGATGACAGTTATCAGACGCATGATATTACATTAACGAAAGAAGTAGATCGTTTAGTGTTAACTGGTCAATTTAAACGGGATTCACAAGTAAAATTATTATTATATCAAGGCATGTTCTCACAAGTGTATGACATTAGAATTAGTAAAAAACCATATACAGCCTTATGCGTGGATATCTTCACAGAAGAAGAAACTGAAAATGGTATCGTTATTACTAAATACATTAATGATGTTGGGTTAAGTGGCAAGTATTCTATTTATCTTGAGATAGATGGTGTCTTATATGATACTGATCAATATGTAACTTTTTAAAAAGTATAAAGGTGTTAAAAAAAATCAACACTATACATGGCTTATTTGTGCTGCCCAAAACATGAAAAATATAGCAATAAAAAATGATAATGTAGGAAAGAAACCTATTACATTATCATCAACTCTATATAATTTTATAAGAAAAATTAAAAATATCATAAAGTTAAACAAAAAAATATATTCATAAGAAAACCTCTAGAAAAATCTAGGAGTTTGTCTACACTCTGAAAAACTATAAAGAGAAGTTCTTTATAGTTTTTTGTATGTGATTTTTTAATTAAAGATGGGTACCTTGTTAGATTTGGCACCACAAATTTCGTTTAATGAAATACGATAGGTGATGGATAATAAAATTAATTTCTCAGTTGGTATTCTAGTTCTACCATCTTCATAATATGAATAAGTTGACTGATGTATTTTTAAAGTTTTTGCAAAATCACTTTGTGTCTTGTTTAACTTTAATCGCTGCTTTCTTAATTGTTGGCCAATAAAGCCAATATCGATGTCATCTGGATATTGTATAGCTCGTTTGTCGATACTGATGCCTAACATATACTCTAAATTAGTATGTAGTATTTGTGCTAATTTGACTAATTTTTCAATTGGGAAGTTAACATCGCCTAATTCCCACATCGTGTAAGTAGAGCGTTTGACTCCTAGTAGTTGAGCAACATCACGTTGTGTAAGGTCATGATCTTCCCGTAAATCTCTGACTTTACCATGTTTCATGTTCTTTACCACCCAGATTCATTGTATTACAGGAGCTAAATTACTTTGAAATTTGTCAAAATAAGTCATAATAACATCTTGCCTAGTCTATTTTTTTATTTGTAACTAAAGATATAGTAGGAGGTGTTATTAATTAGAACGGTTCCTTATGTAAAACAACAAACGGAAGCAGATTGTGGTATTGCTTGTTTATTAGCCATCATTCGTTTTTATGGTCATACAGTACCAAGAGAATGGCTTTATAAAGAAAGTCATTATACGAAAGAAGGAGTAAGTATGCAAGGACTGTTACAAGCTGCTGAAAAGTTGGGATTTATAGGGCAAGGAGTAGAGTGTTCTTTTAATAAACTCGAACCCCTTTCTTTGCCGGTTATCGCTCATACTAAAATACAAGATAGAATGTATCATTTTGTTGTGATGGTAGAAGTGGGGAAACAAACTATTAAGATTATGGATCCAGCTAGTGGTTATACTCGTATGACAAAGGAGCAATTTGAGGAAATAACGACTAACTATTATTTAATAGTATCACCAACTAGCCAGCTGCATTCTGTTACTTATTATTCGGTGATAGCAGCTTGGCAAAAACAATTTTTAAGGCAACATAAATGGTTATTGATATATTTGGTGTTTTTAGTTTTAGTATTAATTGGTTTAGAATATAGTTTACTATTTCAATTTAAAGTTTTATTAAATATTGCCCTACTACCTGGTTCTATTACCAACGCCTTTCAATTGATTTTCTTTTTTATGCAATTATTATTACTGAAATATTTTGTAAAATATATCATAACTAAGTATCAATTGTACATAGAGTATAGTTTTAATCGTAAATTGAAAGTGCAATTTTTTAAACAACTAGTAACACTTCCTCTTCCTTATTATCAATTAAGGGATCATGGCAAAATTTTGTCCCTAATAGATGATATGGATTTTATTAGTCAATTTAATAGTAAGTGTTTGTACATTTTGTTCTATTATTTTGTGTTGCTCATTGGTTTAGATATTTATATGTATTATTTATCTAGCCATATATTTATGATCATTTTATTAGGACATATATTATTTACAGGACTGATTTTATATGAAAAGAAGAGAATGCAGCAGAAATATAAGCTTTGGTATCAACATAAAAGCGGACGTTATCGCTTAGAACAGAGAATATTAGGCTCGATTGAGAGGATAAAGGGTTTACATCAGGAGAAAAGTGCAAGAGGAGAAATGAATCATCAAGAACATATTTTTCTGAAAGCTAATTACGAGTTTCATGCACAGCAGCAAAAGCAGCAACTACGTTTTCAATTATTAGAAAACCTACTATATTTGGGGGTTATTGCTATGGTTACTTATTATTTTATTATAGGTAAATTATCTATCTCGTTAACTACTTTTATTCTATTAGAAGGGTTTATTATTAGTGCTTTACAGAATTATAA
This sequence comes from uncultured Bacilli bacterium, assembly GCA_944363695.1. Taxonomy (GTDB): domain Bacteria; phylum Bacillota_I; class Bacilli_A; order RF39; family UBA660; genus Onthousia. The sequence continues at coordinate 5,257 of CALVUW010000004.1, forward strand.
TCAATTATTGTTTCTATATTTAGAATGGCAGTTATATCGGGAGGCTTTAGTGAGAGTTCATGAATTTTTTTATTGTCAGCCAGAAAAATTATTGCCACACTCTCAGCTAACTATAACCGAGCCACTAGTATCCATTACGATTTGTAATTTGTCGTTTGCTTATGAAAATCAGGAAATTTTAAAACGGATTAATCTTTATCTTTTTCAACGAGATAAAGTGTTTTTATCTGGAAAAAGTGGTAGTGGCAAAAGTACCTTAGTAAAGTTGCTGGGCCGTTATTATCCGGTGTCGTATGGTTATATTCAAATCAATCACCGTGATATTACTCATTATAATTTGGAAGCTATTCGGCAACTGGTATCTTATATTACACCTAAAAGTATTAGCGCCGCTGGATCAATACAAGATATTATTATGGATAAACGCCCTTATCAAGAGAAAAAGTTGAAAAAAGTTTTATCCATTTGTGGTATTTTAGGTATGTTAACTAAAAAAGGATATACACTTAAAACCTATTTAGCAGAAGATGCATCCAATTTAAGTAGTGGTGAGCGGCAACGACTTTTGTTAGCGCAAGGCTTATATCACGAAAGCGAGTTGTATATATTGGATGAATGCTTATCTATGGTTGATATTGCAACTGAGAAAAAGATCATTACTAGATTATGTCATGAATATCAGGATAAAATGATTATTTACATTTCTCATCGTGTACAACTGCAATACTTATTTACCCGTGTTTTTTATCTTCACCAAGGATGTTGTTATGAAAAAAAGAACAAGCCTTAAGATTTTGTATGGACAAACGTTGGGTGTTGCTATCTGGCTTATCTTGATCATTCAGCAAACCTGTATGAAATTACCAATATATCAAGTCCAAGAAGCAGTTTGTTTGGATCAAAGAACATTGCTATTAAAAGTCGATGCTGAGCTGGAAAGACAGTTGCAGCAAAATCAGTTCTTTTATTATCGTTCTAATAAAATAATGTACGAGTGGGAAAAAGGGAATGAAACACAAACTTTAATCTTACATGTACCGACTAATATTTGTCAGGATCAAACGATTACCATTTCAATTTTAATGAAAAAACAAAAATTATATTCAATATTATTAGAGAATTGGAGGAAATGATGAAACAATTAACAAAAGAAGAATTACAAGCAATTAAAGGAGGCAGCGCGCTAGCCATTGGTTTGTCTGTAGCTGCTGTTATTGTGTTTTTGGCCGGTTTTATTGAAGGCTTTGTACACCCTAAAACGTGCGGAGGTGAAAAATGAGAGTATTAAATCAGCAAAAATTAGCAGAAATTAGAGGTGGTTTTAGTTTATCAGCTTCTATGTTAAACAGTATAAATAATTTAGTTGAATTATTAATGGAAGCCGGAAAAAAGTTAGGCTCTGCTGTTAGAAGAATGAGTAGTAATCAGATTTGTCCCTTAGAATAAATTTAAAATTTTGAGATTGATTGTGCCTTTTTAGGGCCAAATATACGAAAAAAGTGGTTAAAAGTTAAAAAAATCACAAAAATTTGTTGTTTTTTGTAGAGCCCCAGTGTTATAATCATTTGTAGAAAAAACGAAGGGAGGGATAACTGTATGACACAAGTGCAAGTGAAGAATGGTAATCTAGATTTTGCTATTAAAAAATATAAACAAAAGCTTGCTAGAAATGGTGTCCCTTCTGAAGCGAAGAAACATGATGCATACGATAAACCAGGCGTTCGTCGTAGAAAAGCTAAAAAAGAAGCAATGAAAAATGCACGCAAAAACGAACGGAAACAACATAAAAACAATAGAGACTAAGAAATTAGTTTCTTTTTTTTTCGTTGTCCACATACACTAGACTAGGTGAAGAATATGCAAATATTTCATCAGTTAAAAAACTATATAGAAGATCATGAATTTCATATGGATATTTTCGCTGACAAAATTCATATCGCGAACTATACTAAAATTCTTTCTCTAGGAACAGATAAAGTGATCATTATGGTTCCTAATAAAAAAATAACTTTATATGGTCAATCATTTTCGCTTAATAAATTATTAGACGAAGAAATTTTACTGGAAGGAATTCTAACTAGTTTAGAGATTAAAAATGAGTAGCTATATCTTAAAAATAACAGGAAAACGACCACAAATATTTATTGACATGCTAATACGATTGCATATTAATTTTGCATTAGTTGAACAAACCTATCAATTTGTGGTTATAGAGGTGCTAGAGGAAGATTATGAAAAGATTCAAAAATTAAAAACCAGTTATGAAATTACTATTATAAAACGGAAAGGTTTTGCCTATCTATTATATATATTGCATACCAAAAAAATATTTTTAGGTGCTATTTTTATAGGATTTTTATTATTAACACTGTTGAGTAATATGACTTTTTCTATTCAAATAATTGAAACAGATCAAGAAATAAAAGATATCATTATGGCTGATTTAAAGGAATTTGGGATTGAAAAATATCGATTTAAAGTAAGTTATGATCAAAAAGAAGCAATACGGACTAAGATTTTAGAAAAAGAAAAAGATATTTTAGAATGGTTAGAAATAGAAGAAAAAGGGACAAGTTATCAAGTGAAATTGATTAAACGGGTTCAACAAGAACCTATAGAAATAGCCCAACCACGCCATTTAGTTGCCAAAAAAAGTGGTATGATTGTTGAAATCCAAGCTGATCATGGAGAAATCTTGGTACAAAAAAATCAATATGTAGAAGCAGGAGATATATTAGTCAGTGGTATTATTAAAAATAAAGAGGAAATTGTCTCACAAGTAGCTGCTGAAGGAAAAGTATATGCTGAAGTTTGGTATACTGTGAATATGCAATTGCCATTTGTTTATGAAGAAGAACAGCCAACGGGGCGTTCTAAACAAGTATTAGAATTTAATTTTTTACATCATACTATCGCTTTAAATGACTTTTTCCCGTATCAACATGCTAATAATCAAGAGTCGATCTTATGGAAACATTCATTATTACCATTTTATATAAGCTTTACCAACAAAAAAGAAGTAACAATCCAGCGTATGAATTATAGTGAAGACCAAGCTCATGAAGCTATTGTAGATTTAGCAACAGAAAAGTTGCGGACAAAACTTGGCGATGATATAGAGATTATTTCGGAAAAAGTTTTGAAAAAAGAGACAACTACTGATAGAATAAATATAGAACTATTCTTCAAAGTAAAAGAAGATATTACTAGTTATCGTTCTATTAGCGAAGAAGAGCTACTTCCACAAGAAGAAACAAATGAGTAAAAGAGGTGATAGTATGTTTTCAATTTTAGGACGTACCATTGGTAATGTTTTCTCTTTTAGCTTACCTATGATTATCATCTCTGTAGTGGTAGTTGTAACTTTACGGATTGCAGATATTATAAAAAACAAGAAACAAGTCTGTCTTTATAAAGAAATTATTATGCTATCGTTTCTAATTTATATTTTATGTTTGTTCCAAGTGGTTACCTTTCAAGATAGCAGTTATGGTGGAGGAAATAACCTAATTCCATTTAAAGAAATATTTCGCTACGATTTCGGAAGCCGTTTATTCTTAAAGAATGTATTAGGAAATGTTCTTCTCTTTTTGCCATATGGCTTTTTTACTAGTTACTATTTAAAAGAAAAGAAATGGTGGCCTATTTTGATACTAACTCTCATTGCCTCTTTAACGATTGAAACTACCCAATTGATGATCGGACGCGTTTTTGATATAGATGATATTTTATTAAATGCAATTGGAGGAATGCTGGGTCATTATTTATATAATGGTTTATTAAAAATTGGTTCCATTTGTCCTCGAATTTTTTGTTCTACCTGGTTTTTAAATTTAGTATCAGCTATTTTATTAGTTGGTTTACTAACCTTGCTTTAAAAAGATTATGTTCTATGCTATAATGGAAAGCAGGTGATTTAGGTGTATAAAATAGGTATATACAATGAAACAAAAGAGGAATTTCCCTTTACAAAATTACTAAGGAAAATCATTCAGGGCGCTATGAAATTGGAAAATGTGAAACAAGCCACCTGTAATATTATCATTGTGGATGATGCTTATATTCATCGTCTCAATAAAGAGTATCGTCACATCGATCGACCAACTGATGTGATTACCTTTGCTTTAGAAGATGATTCCACTTGTATCTTACCAAATACGATAAGAGTATTAGGTGATATCTATATTAGTTTAGAGACAGCGAATAGGCAAGCCGTGCAGTATCAGCATAGTTTGGAACGTGAAGTTTGTTTTTTAGCAGTACATGGTTTTTATCATTTATTAGGTTATGATCATCAAACGGAAACGGAAGAAAAAATAATGTTTCAAAAACAAGAGGAGGTATTAGATAAGTATGGAATCATCAGATAATAAAAAGAAATATGGAATTAAACGAATTGGGAATAGCATTAAAAATTCTTGTAATGGTCTGCTACAAGCTTATAAAAATGAGCAGAGCATGTTATTACATTTCATTGCTTCCGTTCTTCTTGTTTTTCTAAGTATTTATTGTAAAATTAGTCGTATGGAATGGTTAGCTGTTATTGGGATTATTGGTTTAACGGGAACAATTGAATTGTTAAATACAGCGATAGAAAGAGTGGTTGATTTAGCCACTTCAGAATTTCATCCTTTAGCTAAAGCTGCCAAAGATATATCTTCCGCAGCAGAGTTTGTCTTAGTAATTGCTTCAACGATTATAGCATTACTTATTTTTATACCTAAGTGGATACCGTAAGTAAGGAGGTTTTAATATGAAGTGTGGAACCGTGACGATTATGGGACGTCCTAATGTTGGTAAAAGTACGTTATTAAATACATTATTGAACATTAAATTAGCGATTACTACTGATAAGGCGGGCACCACTAGAAATGTCATTGAAGGGATTTATCAAGATGAAGATTCACAAATTGTTTTTATTGATACACCAGGTGTTCATAAGCCAACTCATAAATTAGGTAATATCTTAAATAAAAAAGCTTATCAGAATATTGATAATGCTGATATTATTTTATTGTTAATTGATGCCGAAAAAGGTATTGGTAAAGGCGATCAATTTATTGTGAATAAGATAAAAGAAAATAAAGATGCTATTGTATTTCTTATTCTTAATAAAATCGATCGTATTTCCAAAGAAAAACTAATGGAGATGATTCACCAAGCACAAGATCTTTATCCTTTTGCTGAGTTTATTCCTATGTCAGCTTTAAAAGGGACAGGTAAAGAAGAATTATTAAAAACATTAAAACAATATCTTCCAACACAAGAGCCTATCTTTTCAGAAGAAGAATTAACGAATGTATCGACTAGATTTATTATGGCTGAATTTGTACGAGAAAAAGCAATGATGTTAACTAGACAAGAAATTCCGCATGCTATTACTTGTTATGTAGAACAATATGAAGAAAAAGAAAATGTCGTGCATATTCAAGTGCTAATTGTGGTAGATCGTGACAATATTAAAAAAATTTTAATTGGTAAAAATGGTCAAATGTTAAAAAAGATTGGAACGTTGGCTAGAGCTGACATGGAGCAATTCTTAGGTAAAAAAGTATTTTTGGAAACTTATGTGAAAACAATTCGTAATTGGCGTGATCAGGAGAAATATTTGATAGAACTTGGTTTGCAAGATGAATAAAAAATCTAAAAGGTCATCATGATAGTATTAGGTGATGAAAATGGAAGAAATCGTTTGGAAATTATTTCAGCAAACAGGACAAATCAAATACTTTCTATTGGCAAAAAAATTGAAAGAAAGTGATCAAAGTGAAAATAGTGGACGTCCAGGGCTTGATTCTGAGTGAGACAAATTATAGTGATTCTAGTAAAATATTAAATATCTTGACAGAAGAGTATGGGTTGATTGGTGTTTTGTCTAAGGGGTGTCGTAATCTAAAAAGTAAATTACGTGGCGCTTCTCGCAAATTACTATTTGGTACAGTTCATATGTACTATAAAGAACGAGGCTTATCGACTTTAATTGGTATTGATGTAATTCATGATTATCATACAATGTGGACAAATTTAGAGGCGATGATGTATGCCACTTTTATTTTGGATATAACATCTCAAGTGGTAAGACAAACAGAAAGTAAAGGAATTTTAGCTTTAGCTGAAGAAACTTTATATAAAATTGAACAAGGGTTTAATCCTGCTGTTATGGTTAATATTTTAGAGTTAAAGTATTTACAATATTTAGGTGTTAGTCCGATGTTAGATGGATGTGCCATTTGTGGTAAGACTACTAATATTGTCAGTGTTAGCTCCTCAGCTGGTGGGATGGTTTGTGGAGATTGCTATCAACAAGATGGCTATTTTTCACAAAAAGCAATTCAGTTGTTACGAATGTATTACTATGTAGATATTGCTAAAATTAGTAAAGTAGAAGTAAGTGAACAAGTAAATGGCGAAATTAATCGCTTTTTAGAAGATTATTATGAACGATATACCGGTGTTTTTCTAAATCGACAGAAATTGTTAAAAAATATGGCGAAAATTGTTAAAAAATAGGAGAATAAAAATGAAGAAAAAAATAATCATAGCAAGTTTAGTTTTTGTTAGTATTACACTTTTAATGTGGTTGAAGATTGTAGAACCTTTAGATCATTGGGTATATCACTTTTTGGTTAGTCTGCAACAGCCGTATTTGATTTTTATAGCTAGCAGTTTTTCTTTTTTTGCTTCTCCATTAGCTTTATTGAGTCTAACATTATTACTAATTTTTTTATTACCTTCTAATCGTGAAAGAAAAGTGTTAGTACTTGATCTAATTATTTGTGCTTTGGTAATTATTATTAGTAAAAACTTATTTATGCGTACGCGTCCTGAACTGGGACAAATCTTAGAAAGTTATAGTTATCCTAGTGGTCATGCTTTTGCCAGTGTTATGTATTACGGATTTTTATATTATTTACTGAACAACAGTGCACATAATCACACGTTGAAACTATTGGGTAAAATATTATTAGGCATATTATTAGTTACAATTTCTCTTAGTCGTTTAATTTTAGGTGTTCATTATATGAGTGATGTCTTAGCAGGAATTGCTTTAGGAGTCATTGGATTGCAATTTATTATCTATCGATATGAACATCTTCCTGTGCCATCAAAGGAAACCGATTTAAGAAAATCAATGGCTTATGCTTTTCAAGGAATTCGACAGACAATTAAGTCAGAAAGGAATATGATAATTCACATTTTAATTGCTTTCCTTGTCGTATTTGCTGGTATTTTCTTTCAAATTAATTTAATAGAATGGTGTATTTGTTTCTTATTATTTGGTCTTGTTTTTGCTTTAGAATTAGTAAACACAGCGATTGAAAATGTTGTTGATTTAGTAACAAGCGAACATAAGAAAAAGGCCAAACTAGCTAAAGATGCTGCCGCTGGGGCTGTTTTAATTGCTGCGATAATGGCTGTGGTGGTTGGTTTATGTATTTTTTTACCGAAAATTATGTAAGGATAGGGAGAAATAGTTGGCAAAATAAAGAAAAATCAGTATAATAAAAGCAGAAAAGAGGGAAAGTATGGAACAGTTAACATTAGGAATATTAATGAGTAGCAATGATAGTGCTAATTTAGAAAGTCGCGTATTAGCTAGCTCGGTGATTCAGAATTTAATTCAAAATAAAGATTACAGTTATGTTATGGGAGCTAGCGGCAATGGTATTATGAGAATGGCACAAGAACTATTTGCTGAAAATAATATCAATCCAGAAATTGTTGGACTAGCAAATAGTGCTGACTTGGAAAAGAGTATTTCTATTTATAAAGTAGAGGTGGAATCTGTTTTTGAAAGAACAAAAAGGATTTACGAAGATAGTGATGCTTTATTATTTCTATCGGGAGGTATTGGTACCTTTAGTGAATTATATGCCATGTTAGATGCCAATATGGAAATGCCATCATCTAAGCCGATTTTTATTTATAATGCTGATCACAGTTATGATTATTTTCTAGCCGATTTTAATCAAAAAATCAAAAGTGGTTTTGCTGATGAAGATACACTAGTAAATTGTTATATTGCTAACAGCGAAGAGGAATTACTAACTCAATTAACTCAATATGAGAAAACAGAAGAAAGTAAAGTGGTGCGTTAAATGAAAAATATGTCAATGGAAAAATTAGTAGCGTATTGTAAGCAGTACGGATTTATATTTCAAGGCAGTGAAATTTATGGCGGGTTGGCCAACACTTGGGATTATGGTCCATTAGGTAGTCGCCTAAAAAACAATATTAAAGACTCTTGGCGTAAACGTTTTATTCAAGAGCGTGATAATGCCTATGAAGTGGATGCAGCTATTTTAATGCATCCAAGAGTTTGGGAAGCAAGTGGCCATGTGGCAAGCTTTAGTGATCCATTAGTTGATTGCAAATCTTGTAAAATGCGTCATCGGGCTGATAATTTAATTGATGATTTTGATCCGAATGCTCATGCAGATGGTATGACACAAGAAGAGATGATATCCTATATTAGAGAGCATAAAGTACCATGCCCTCATTGTGGAAAAAGTGATTTTACCGATATTCGTCAGTTTAATTTAATGTTTGAAACACACCGTGGTGTAACAGAAGATAGTAAAAGTAAGATTTATCTACGTCCAGAAAATGCCCAAGGAGAATATGTAAATTTCTTAAACGTAAAGCGATCTATGCGTGCTAAATTACCATTTAGTATCGGACAAATTGGTAAAGCTTTTCGTAATGAAATTACGCCCGGTAATTTTACATTTAGAACGATTGAGTTTGAACAAATGGAATATCAAACGTTCTGTAAAGAAGGTACAGATAGTCAACTATATCAATATTTTAAGGATTATGCGAAACGTTATTTTATGGATTTAGGCTTGAAAGAAGAAAAATTACGGTTTCATGATCATGAAAAACTAGCACATTATGCTAAAGAAGCTTGTGATATCGAATATCAATTTTGTTTTGGTTGGGGAGAAATTAATGGAACGCACAATAGAACAGACTATGACTTATCACGGCATCAAGAGTATTCTTCTGTTTCACAAGAATATCTAGATCCAGATACGAATGATAAATTTATTCCCTATATTATAGAATCAACAGTGGGCTGTGATCGTTTGGTACTAGCAATCTTAGATCAAGCTTACGAAGAAGAAACGCTTGAAAATGGTGATACAAGAGAAGTATTACATCTTCATCCATACTTGGCTCCTTATAAAGTAGCTATATTACCATTAATGAAAAAATATCATAGTGAAAAAGCGAAAGAAATTTGCCAACAATTATCTAAAGAATTTTTTGTTACTTATGATGAAACTGGTAGTATTGGAAAAAGATATCGTCGTCAAGATGCGATTGGTACACCTTATTGTGTTACCATTGATGAACAAACCTTAGAAAATGGGACAGTAACCATCCGTGAACGTGATACGATGCAACAAGAAGTAATTGCCTTGGATGCGTTGAATGACTATATAAAGAATAAAATTAAATTTTAGAGAAGGGGTTAAACATGACTGGTTCTTCTTTCTTAATACGGGTATTTCCGGCTTTAATTATTTGCTTTTTCGGTTATAAACTACGTGAATTATTAGTAGCTGCTGCTTGGTTTATTGCTGGTTATCAATTGACGAGTTGGCTAGCACCGGCTGTTATTCCTTTTAATATTGTTGTGGTTATTATTGGAATAGCTATCGGTATTATTTTGGCCTTTGCCAGTTTTCGTTTGGGAAAAGTAGCACTATTTCTCATTATAGGCTATATGGGATTTCAATTAGTGTATCAGGCACTATCTCCACTTTGGTATCATATTGCTTTAGCAGTAGTAGTTGGTTTATTTTTAGGAATTATGGTTATAAAGCTTTATAAACCTACTATTATTGCTTTTACTAGTATTGGTGGAGCTTATGTGGCAGCTAACAGTTTATTTACTTATTTATCTATTACTAAAGACGAATATACATTAATATGTACTGTTATTTTGAGTATTTTAGGCCTTATTTGCCAATATCGTCTAACTAGTAGTGAATAATTTGGAAAAAATGTTGACAAATAAGTAAAAAATACATATAATAATACCAGCAAAGAAAAGGAAAGCGATGAAATATCCACCTGATCGCCTGAAGGTGATAGGTAAACAGCCAAAAATAATAATCATTTTTAAGCTGGTTTAAGTGGATATTTTTATGTCCACTTTTCTTATTGTATGGAGGTGTGAGGTATCGCAAGTCAAAAAAATAATTTGTTGATCAATGATGAAATCAAAGCCAAAGAAGTTTTAGTAATTGGTCCAAATGGAGAACAAGTGGGAATTAAAACCATCGAGGATGCAAGAACCTTAGCTAGTTATGCTAATCTAGATTTAGTGTTGATGAATCCCAACGGAAATCCACCAGTTTGTAAAGTGATGGATTATAATAAGTATCGCTATGAACGACAAAAGAAAGAAAAGGATGCCCTAAAGAAACAAAGAGCATCTCAAGCTGAACTAAAAGAATTTCGTTTGTCGCCCGTTATTGATGTAGGGGATTTTGAAACTAAATTACGTAATGTCATTAAGTATTTAGAAAAAGGCGATAAAATCAAATTGACGATTCGCTTTAAAGGAAGACAAATGGCTCATACGGAATTAGGTAAGGAAGTACTAGAACGTTTTTCAGACCGTACATTAGAATATGCTGAGATTGAACAAAAACCAAAATTAGAAGGTAGAACAATGACTATGTTATTAGTACCAAAGAAAAATAAGTAGGAGGAAATTATGCCAAAAATAAAAACACATAAAGGAACAAAAAAAGTATTAAAAGTTAGAAAAGGCGGCAGCGTTAAAATTGGCCGTCCAGGTAGTCGCCATAATACAGGTTATAAACCAACGAAAATTAATCGTAAAAACAGAAAGGGATCAAGTTTATCTAAGGCTGATAAGAATCGTCTTAAAAACGTGATGTAGTAAACAAAAGGAGGAAAGTAAGATGGCAAGAGTAAAAAATGGTGCGACAACAAAAGCACGTCATAAAAAAGTTTTAAAACAAGCAAAAGGATATTTTGGAAGCAAACACAGATTATACAAAACAGCTAAAGAACAGTTAATGCATTCTGGACAATATGCTTATCGTGATCGTAAACAAAAGAAAAGAGAATTTCGTAAGTTATGGATTACTAGAATCAACGCCGCTTGTCGTGAAAACGATATTAGTTACTCAAGATTTATTGAAGGTTTAACAAAAGCTGGTGTAGAAATTAACCGTAAAATGTTAAGTGAAATTGCAATTAATGATCCAAAAGCATTTAGCGAATTAGTTGCTGTTGCTAAAAAAGGTAAAGAAGGAAAAATTAAACCTGAAACAGTAACGAGTCAAAAAGAAGTAACAATTGGAGCAGCTAACAAAGAAGAAAAGAAAACCGTTAGCAAAAAACCAGCTAAGAAAGAAGAAAAAGCAATAGAAAAAGCACCAAATTATCAAAGTATGACGGTTGCTCAATTAAAAGAAGTGGCTAAAGAAAAAGGAATTGTCACCACAGGATTAAAGAAAGCAGAAATAATCACTGCATTAGAAAAATAAACATATTTTGGAATTGAATTATCGAGTGCCATTAGGTGATAATTTTTAGAACAAAATAGAAGAAAAACGAAAGGAAGAAAAATATGACTGTAGTATCAATGAATTATTTATTAGAAGCAGGTGTTCATTTCGGACATCAAAAAAGAAGATGGAATCCAAAAATGAAGGAATACATCTATACCACAAGAGATGATATTTATATTATCGATTTAAAGAAAACGGCAGAATGCTTAGAAAAAGCTTATGAAGCTATGAAGAAAATCGCTGAAAATGGCGGAAAGATTTTATTTGTAGGAACCAAAAAACAAGCGCAAGAAGCAGCAGAAGAAAGCGCAACTCGTACCAATATGTACTTTGTCAATGAAAGATGGTTAGGAGGAACGCTAACAAACTTTAAAACCATCAAATCAAGAATTCGTCGTATGGAAGAAATTGAAAAGATGGAAACCGATGGTACGTTTGATTTATTACCTAAAAAAGAAGTTATTCAAATTAAGAAGGAATATGACAAATTAAATAAGAATTTACGTGGTATTCGCAATATGAAAAAGATGCCAAATGCTTTAGTAATTGTTGACCCTAAAAAAGAAGAAATTGCTATTAAAGAAGCACGTATCTTAGGTATTCCTGTATTTGGTGTAGTTGATACAAACTGTGATCCAGATATGGTAGATTATGTAATTCCAGGTAATGATGATGCTGTTAGAGCTGTAAAGCTATTAATCGGCGTATTAACCAATGCTATCGCTGAAGTAAATGGTAATGAAATCATTGACTATATCAGTGAAGAAGATAAAAATAAAGAAGCTAAAAAATCAGAAAAGGCGCCAAAACAAGAAGCAGCTGAACCAAAAGTAGAAGAAAAAGTTGAAAAAACAGTTGAAGTAGAAACACCAAGTGAAGAAAAGAAAGAAGTAGTTGAAACAAATGATTTATCTGCTTTAACACTATCTGATTTAAAGGCAAAAGCGAAAGAAGCTGGCATTAAAGGATATTCTACTATGAAAAAAGCAGAAATTATTGCAGCTTTAGAAAAATAATTTTATAATAAAAATAAGTAGGAGCAAATACAGCTCCTTTTATCAGAAAGGAACAGGAATATGTTTAAAGCAAGTGATGTAAAAGAACTAAGAGAAAGAACAGGAGCAGGAATGCTTGACTGTAAAAAAGCTTTAGAAGCAACAGAAGGTAATATGGATCAAGCCATTGATTGGCTAAGAGAAAAAGGTATTAGTAAAGCTGCTAAAAAAGAAAGTAGAATTGCAGCAGAAGGTCTTTGTAAGATTGAAACCAATGATAAAGCTGCTGTTATCTTAGAAGTTAATTCTGAAACGGATTTTGTAGCTAAAAACGAAGAATTTACCACTTTTGTTGATTATTTAGCAAAAACTATTTTAGAAAATCAATTAAAAACAAAAGAAGAAGTCTTAGCCTTTGTAGATAATGGTGAGACAATTGAAAGTAAAATTGTTAATTTAACTGCTACTATTGGAGAAAAGATTTCATTTAGAAGACATGCTTTTATCGAAAAGAAAGATAATGAAGTATTTGGTAGTTACTTACATATGGGTGGTAAAATTGGTGCTTTAGTGGTATTAGCAGATACAACAGCGGAAGTAGCTAAAGATGTTGCTATGCATGTAGCAGCTATGTCACCAGTTTGTGCTACTAGAAGTGAAGTACCGGCTGATATGGTAGAACATGAAACAAAAGTTATTAAAGAACAAGTTATGAATGAAGGAAAACCAGCTGAAATTGCTGAAAAAATGGTAGCTGGTAGACTTAATAAATTCTATAAAGAAATTTGTTTAGAAGAACAAGAATTTATTAAAGATTCTAGTGTTAATGTAGGAACATATGTTAAAAATAATGGTGGATCAATTGTTTCTATGATTCGTTATGCTGTAGGAGAAGGAATTGAAAAGAAACAAGAAGATTTTGCTAGCGAGGTTATGAGTCAGATTAACGCTGCTAAATAATAGGTGAATATGAAGAAGTGGGTTATATTAGTCGTTAGTATGGTATTAGGTCTTTCTATCATAACAGGATGTAAAGTCAAAAAAGTAGAAGAAGTAACCGATGCAGAAAAGGTAGCTTTAGAATATACAATTTCTAAAGAAAATCCCTTTCGCTATGTTACAATTGATGAGACTCTTACCCTATTACAACAAGATGGTATTTTATATATCGGTTATCCAGAAAGTGACACTTCACGAAAAGTTGTTTCGATTTTGACGGATGTGTGTAAAAATCAAGAAATTACGATTTCCTACTACAATCCAAAAACAACAATCAGTAAAGAACAACAAACCATGCTATTACAATTGCTGGATCAAGATGAAATTATAGTACCAGCTATTTATGTAATCAAAGATGGTGCCATCGTAGCAAAAGATACATCATTAGCAAAAGAAAAAGTAGATTATTTTACAGAAGAACAAGAACAACAACTAACCGAAAAATATAAAAACTTACTAAATCAGT
>CALVUW010000005.1 GCA_944363695.1 uncultured Bacilli bacterium
CGGATAGTAAGCCATGAAACAAGTGGCTTAACCAAAATAACGAGTGCTGAGCCCCTAAAAAGTGGTGGAACATTTGAAACAAGTGCTTTTGGAAGTAATACAACTTTTTCAAGTAGTAATACGATAGGAACCTTCTTAAACGGAGACTATCTAACGAGTTATGTAGGAAGTAGTTATAGTAATATGATAGAAGAAAGTACAACTTGGTATTTGGGAACAGTAGGAACTGGAATAAGTTATCGGTTAGCTAAATATAGTAGTGCCACAGGAAATGATCTTACAGCTAGTACGACCACCGCTCAGGTAGGACTGTTGAGGTTAGGAGAATTAATGGCTGGCCAATTTGATCGAAGGGATAATAATACAACTTATTGGACCTTAACACCATATAATACGTCTAACGTTCGTAGCGTCGACTACCGCGGCCGCGCGAGCTACTATAGTCCTTCGGATACGTACGGGGTTCGCCCATCCATGAATCTAAAATCTAGCGTGATGATAACTGGAGGAAGTGGTACAAAATCTGATCCGTTCACCATTGCTCTTCAATAACATCAAAAGCTCACGATTGGTGGGCTTTTTCCGTTGACTTTCTCTTTTCTTTTTTCTATACTAAACACGAAGTGAAGTGATAAAGATGATTCATTCTGTTTATATTCATATTCCATTTTGTAAGCACATTTGCAGCTATTGTGATTTTTGTAAGGTTTTATATGATTCTTCATTGGCGGATGCTTATTTAGATCAATTGGTTTTAGAAGTAAAAGAAAAATATCAGCATGAAGAAATTCGAACTATCTATATTGGTGGTGGTACGCCTAGTAGTTTAACGCTTGCTCAATTACAACGATTGTTTACCATTATTGATTCTTTTCAGTTAGCTGCCGATTGTGAGATCACAATAGAAGCTAATTTTGATAGTTTAACAGAAGAAAAAATCGCTTACTTAAGTCAAAAGGTTAATCGTATTAGCTTAGGAGTAGAGACGATCTCATCAAAGCTACAGTCAGTTATTGATCGGGTGGAATTACAAACAGACATTAGAAAAAAAATCTCTTTATTGCGGCAATATCAAATAAATAATATTAATTTAGATATCATGTATGCCTTACCGGGTGAGACATTAGCAGATGTAGAAGCTGATGTGGATTTTTTATTGTCCTTAGATGTTCCTCATATATCGGCTTATTCCTTAATTTTAGAAGATCATACATTATTATCGTTACAAAAGCCAAAGTTAATCAGTGAAGAACTTGATGAAAAAATGTATCGATTAATTGAAACTAAATTAGAAAAAGCTGGGTATCATCATTATGAAGTATCTAATTATGCTAAGCCGGGTTCTTATGCTTGCCATAATTTAGTCTATTGGACCAATCAATATTATTATGGTTTTGGAGTAGGTGCTGCTTCGTATTTACCAGGTAAAAGAATAACCAATAGTCGCAGTTTAACTAAGTACTTACAAGGTATAAAAGATTATGAGCAAGAAATAATTACAAATCAAGATGCAATAGAATACGAGATAATCGTCGGTTTAAGGTTAGCAAGCGGAATTGATAAGCAAGCCTTTATGAAGCGCTATCAAATACCACTTTCTGCTTGTTATGCCTACCAGTCACTGGTTGAAAAAGGTTTGTTGGAAGAGACAAAGAATCATGTATTGGTAACTAAGTCATATCAATATGTATTAAATGAAGTTATTTTGCAGTTTTTAGATACTAAGATTGCAAACAAATGTTTAGAATGATATAATGAATTAGAAAGTGTAGGATGTTATGGTAAAACAAGAAATATTTAAAGAAGAAATTAATTATATAAAGAGTGCTACCATTCGTAATAGCGCTAAGGCGCTAGTAGATGCAATTCCGGATTATTTCTTTGAAGAAGCAGCTTCATCTACCGGAAAATATCACCCAGCATATTCCCTTGGTAAAGGTGGCTTGTTGCGTCATACCAAAGCGGCAGTTAGAATTGCGAAAGAATTATTAGATGATCCGGTTATTGGTAATAAGTATACAACTCGCGAAAAGGATTTGATGATAGTGGCACTTATCATGCACGATTCTTTTAAACGTGGGGTTATACCTGAGAAATATACGAGAGCCGATCATCCGTTAATCGCTGCTAACTTTATTTATGAACATAAAGATGAATTTTCCTTATCAGAAGAAGATGCGCTCTTCTTACAAAAAGCAATTGCGTCTCATATGGGACCTTGGAATACAGATTACCAAGGAGTAGAAATTTTACCTGTTCCTAAAACAAAATGGGAAAATTTTGTCCATATGTGTGATTATCTAGCGAGTCGAAAATGTTTATTAGTACCATTTGATGAGCAAAATCATATTACGGTATAGGGGTGATTACCATGATTGTCGTTATCGAAGGCTGTGATGGCTGCGGCAAGGAAACACAAAGTCAATTATTAGTCAAAGCTTTGCAGGCACAAAATATTCCAGCGATTGAATTTTCTTTTCCGATGTATCAAAGTCCAACTGGTAAAATATTTAAAGAATGTGTCCTAGGCAAAAATAATAAAAGTTGGTTTAAAGAAGGCTATGATCAGCTAGATCCTGAGATTGTTTGTCTTTATACAGCGGCTGATCGAAAATATCATAGTAAGTTAATTGCTGATTACCTAAAAAAAGGCTATGTAGTTGTCTTAAATCGTTATACTAGCTCTAATATGGCTCATCAAGGCAGTAAGTATCAGGATGCCGATGATCGTTTTTATATGTATCAGTGGATTGATAAATTAGAATATTGGTTATTAAAATTGCCAAAGCCAGATTGTACAATTCTATTAAATTTGCCCTATCGATATACCGATCATCTAAAAGAAAAACAAGTCTCTTTTCATTTGGACGCTTCTTTAGAAAAAGATCAAGTCTTAGAGGCTTATTTAGAATTAGCGGCTTTATATAACTGGCAAGTAATTGATTGTGTGGAAGCTAATCAGGTTAAAAGTATTGATCAAATTCACGAAGAAATTATGAAGATTGTTTTAGAAAAAATAAAGGAAACAGCATAATAATGAAAAAGTAGGAAATACTATCACTAGGTGATACGTATGGATTATCTAATTGTGGTGCTAAAGACTTTATTTTTTTATTGGATTATTGTTATTGTTTATCGCTTTATGGGAAAAAGAGAAATTGGAGAATTAAGTATTGTTGATTTAATTGTATCTGTATTGATGGCCGAACTTGCTGCTATTAGTATTGAAAATTACAAAGGTAATATTCTCTTAAGTCTTCTTCCAATTGCTGTGCTAGTAATATTACAAATATTAGTATCTAAATTATCTTTAAAATATGGTAAATTACGCACATTTATTGAAGGGGAACCATCGGTTATTATTAATCGTGGGAAAGTGAATTTTAAAGAAATGATTAAACAACGTTATAATTTAGATGATTTGCTAACCCAATTGCGAGCTAGGCAAGTCAAGAGTATTGAAGAGGTCGATTATGCTATTTTAGAAACAAGTGGTAAATTATCGGTTTTTCCCAAACAAAAAGGAAGTGGAGCCTATCCCATGGCTGTTATTTTAGATGGTGAAATTCAAGAAGAAACACTGCAACAGATTAAACGTTCAAAAAACTGGTTATTAGAGATGTTAGCTTTAGAAAATGTAGAACTAGAAGAAGTTTTTTATGCCTTTTATCGGCAACATCAATTATTTATTATTAAGAATAGCGATTGTATCAGTTAAACGACAAAAAGTGATATCCGTAGTGTATAGAATAAGTATTAGGTGAGTCAGTTTGAAAAAACAAATACAAATACTTATTTTTTTTGTCATTCTCTTGAGTGTTGTTTACCTATTATTACCTGCAAAAGTGGAGGAGCAAGGAATGGAAAATGAAGAAAAAAGAGCTATATTTATTTCTTATATCGAGCTGGGAAAATATATAAGAGGGCAAGAAGAAGCGACGATGAAAAATACGATCGATGATATGATTGATACCATTAAAGATTTTGATTTTAATATGATACTCTTACAAGTGAGAAGCTTTTCAGATGCTATTTATCCCTCTACTATTTTTCCTTCCAGTAAAACGGTCGTTGAAACAGAAGGGGATCCGCTTCCTTTTGATATATTAGATTATTTTATTGAACAAGCACATGCTGCTAATTTAGAATTACATGCTTGGGTTAATCCATATCGTATTCGTAGTAGTGCTGATATGACAAATATTAGTACCGATAATCCGGCTTATGCGTGGTTACATACAAATAAAGTAAAAGAAGTAGAAGGTAAAGGTTTATTTTATAATCCGGCTGAAAAAGAAGTAGAAACTTTAATTTTACAGGGCATTCAAGAAATATTAGATAATTATGCGGTAGATGGCATTCATTTTGATGATTATTTTTATCCTGATGATACCATTGATGCGCTTAATTATGAGCAGGCCTTGCAAACGGATCCTAACTTATCATTACAAGATTATCGTTTGGGTATTACGTCTCAATTAGTTAAAAAGGTCTATCAACTGGTTAAAAAGAAAGATCGTAATTTATTATTTGGTATTAGTCCTGAGGGAAATATAACCAATAATTATGAGACAAATTATATTGATACTAAACTATTTGGCAGTCAAAAAGGGTATGTTGATTATTTAATGCCCCAAATTTACTATGGGTTTCTAAATGGTGTGCGGCCCTATTATAATACTGTTCAAGAATGGAACCAATTAATTACGGAAAAAAGTGTTATGTTAATACCTGCTTTAGCTTTCTATAAAAGTGGAACGGTCGATAACTATGCTAAGGAAGGGGCTAATGAATGGATTGAATATAACAATATTATTATGCGTGAAATACTAGTTGCTAGGCCATTATCAATGTATGCTGGTTTTGCGATTTACCGGTATGATTCGGTATTTGGTAGAGATATTAGCCAAGCTGCTTTTTTAGAAAAGGAAAATTTAAAAAGTATTTTATATTAATTGTAAATCATGATATACTGATAGTAGGGTGAGCATAATGAACAATAGAAAAGGCTTTACTTTAATAGAACTGCTAGCAACAATTGCTATTTTAGCATTAATTATGATGTTAGCAGTGCCAAATGTGATGAATACGATTGATAAAAATAAGCGTAATACTTATGTGGAAGATGCTAAGAAAATGATTACGTTAGCAGAATATCAGATACGAAGTGATACATCTATTGAACTTCCAACATCTGGCCATTGTATTGTCATTAAACTACGCTTTTTAGATTTGACAGAATTTAGTGAAGGACCAGAAGGTGGTACTTATGATCTTGATTTATCTTATGTGGTGATTAGTAATCAAGATAATACTTATCATTATGCGGTAGCTTTACAAGAAAACTATGGTGATAATCAAAAACGTGGTTTACCATTAACAAGCCGATCTGATCTTAATAAAGAAGGAGCTTCTCAACAAGTTGAAGAAGATGAGTTAACAATTGATGTTCCAGTAAAAGGACAGTTGCTAGACGGATATTATGTAGATAATGTGGTGGGAGAAGCTTAAAAAAATGTCAAATTCGCCAAATAGAAATTGACTTTCTTATAGGATATTGGTATGCTAATAATAGTGAAGATATGGAGGAGAAAACATGGAAGTTGATAAAAGATTAAATAAACGAGGCTTTACTTTAATAGAATTATTAGCTGTTATTGTTATTTTAGCTATTTTAATGACACTAGCTATTACAAGTATGTCAGGTGTTATTAGTAAAGCAAAGAAGGATACATATGTCACAACAGCTCTACAATATAGTAATTCTATTCGCTTTAAGTTAGTAAATGGAGATTATACTTCACCAGCGGCAGGAAATTGTACGGTAGTACCTACCTCACTAGTAGAATTAGATAGTGGTAAAAATAAGAGCCCTTTTGATAAAAATTATAATGAAGCATTAAGCTATATTGCTATTTATAATAGTGGAACAGCAGAGTTACCTAAATATAGTTATTATATTCAAATGGTTGATCAAGAAGGTAATGGCTTTGCTTTAGTAGAAGAAAATGTTTTATCAGCTGATAACGTTTTGGTAAAGGGGATTACAGAAACTAGTGGAGGGGCTAAAACAATGCCTACTGTTGGTGGTAATCTGGCGTTAACAGGTGATCTTAGTTGTCAAGTAGAAGCAGTAGAAAGTTAAAATGAATATAACTTTAAGGGAGACCTTAAAGTTATTTTTAGAAAGTAGGAAACATATGTTAATCATTGGAAGTCATGTTAGTTATAAAAAAGAAACTGGATTAGTAGGAAGTGTCAAAGAAGCTTTATCCTATGGAGCTAATACCTTTATGTTTTATACAGGAGCACCGCAAAATACTGCTCGTTTTCCGATTAATGAAGATCAGGTGGCAGAAGCATTTGCTCTAATGGAAGAACATAATATGATCGCTAGCAAAGTTATCGTTCATGCCCCTTATATTATTAATTTGGCCAATGGAGATGAAGAAAAGTTTGATTTCTCTTGCCGCTTTTTACAACAAGAATTACAACGTGTTGCGGCTTGTCGGATGCATTATTTAGTTTTACATCCTGGGAGTCATGTTGGACAAGGGATAGATGCTGGTATCGATAATGTCATTCGTGGTTTAAACCATATTTTAGAGCAAGATGATAGTGATGTTATGATTTTATTAGAAACGATGGCTGGAAAAGGAACAGAATTGGGACGAGATTTTCATGAAATCAAACGGATCATAGAAGGTGTTAAGAAACAGGACCGAATCGGAGTTTGTTTAGATACTTGCCATATCCATGATGCTGGTTATTCACTGAATGAGTTTGATAAAGTGCTAGATGACTTTGATCAACTGATTGGTCTAGATAAATTAAAATGTCTTCATATCAATGATAGTAAAAATTATCAGGGTGCTCATAAAGATCGACATGCCAATATCGGCTTTGGAGAGATTGGTTTTGATACGTTATTAAATATTATCTATCATAAGAAACTAGAAGAGATACCAAAAATATTAGAAACGCCATATGTTGATAGAATGTACCCACCGTATCGTAAAGAAATAGCGATGATAAAAAGTAAACAATTTGATCCAGAATTGTTAGAAAAAATAAAAATTCATCCAAGTGATGAATCTTAAGAAGCCAGTATTTTATAAATACTGATTTTTTAACTCAATAAACAATTTAGTAACAGCTTGATAAATGTCTTCTCGTATACTTCCTTTGAGTAGTAATAATTTGGTATGATTTCCTCTCACGATTTCTTGATAATTTTCTTTTAAGAAATTTGTGATTACAATCGCTTCATCTTCCGTTGGAAAAATACCTTTTGTTTCTAGAAATCCCATCGTTAAATGATAATTTAAATTTACTATATTAGCGCGAATAAAACGTTCTATCATGATTTTCACCTCTTTCTAAAATTATATGAAATAATATTTTAGTTATGTGATAAACTAATAAAAAGGAGGAAAAGATGAAAAAAAATCGTAAAAAACCATTAAATCGACCTAAGAAAAATTACTATGTAAGTCAAGATACATATCGTCATCGTTTTGTTGTGATGGGTTTTGCTATATTTGTTCTTTTCCTTGTTATAGGATTGCGTTTATATCAGGTAATGTTACGTGATGAGCAGAAGTATGAAGAGCAGTTACAAAGTTTAGCAATGACTGTGGTAGAAGGAACTAGTGCGCCTCGGGGCAGAATTTTAGATCGAAATGGTAAAGTAATTGTTGATAATAAAGCGGTTAGAACCATTACGTATCAAAAAGATAAAGAACGTTCCACAGATGAAGAAATAGAACTTGCTTATACCGTCTCTGCGCATCTTAACTTGACTTATGATCGTTTGAGTGAGAGTATGAAGCGAGAGTTTTTTGTAGCTAAGAATCCAGAAGAAATGGAAAAACGTATTAGTGAGGATGAATGGGATCAATTAGAACAGCGAAAGTTAACTAGTGATGATATTGCTAACTTACAATTGAAGCGGGTCACAAGTGAAGAATTAGATGCTTTTAGTGAAGAAGATAGGAAAGCTGCTTATTTATATTATTTAATGAATACTGGTTATACCTATGATGAAAAAGTGATTAAAGATGAAGATGTTACACCGGAAGAATATGCTTATATTGCCGAAAATAATGCTAACTTAGCAGGTTTTAATACTAAACTAGATTGGGAACGTGTTTATCCTTATGGTGATGTTTTTAGAACCATGTTAGGTAATGTTTCTACTATTCCTAGTGAAGAAAAAGACGTTTACTTAAAACAAGGCTATGCCTTAAATGATCGAGTAGGTGTGAGTTATTTAGAAAAACAATATGAAGAATATTTACGGGGGAAGAAAGCTACGTATCAGGTATTAAATCGACATGAATTAGCTTTGTTAGAAGAAGGAAAACGAGGAAATGATATTGTTTTAACGATTGATATAGATTTACAACAACAATTAGAAACAATATTAGATGAAGAAATATTAGCAACAAAGGGTCAACCTAATACGCAGTATTATAATCGTAGTTTTGCTATTATTCAGGATCCTAATACGGGTGAAATTTTAGCAATGGCAGGCCGCCAAGCCGTAGATGATGGTAATGGAGGTTATAAGATGATTGATTATACGGCTGGTATTTTAACTTCTCCTATGACCAGTGGTTCAGTAGTAAAAGGGGCTAGTATGTTAGTCGGCTATAATACGGGTGTTATTAAACCGGGTGATTATCAAGTGGATGAATGTGTTAAAATTGCCGGCACAAAAGAAAAGTGTTCATGGCGTACTTTGGGTAGAATTAACGATATTGATGCGCTAGCTTTATCTAGTAATGTTTATCAATTTAAAATTGCCATGAAAGTGGCTGGTAGTACCTATCAATATAATGCACCTTTTGTTATTACCAATAATGCTTGGGAGATTTATCGTAATACTTTTCATGAGTTTGGATTGGGTGTAAAAACAGAAATTGATCTACCCGTAGAATCGCTAGGTTATAGTGGTAAAAACGATACACCAGGTTTATTACTGGATTTTGTGATGGGCCAATATGAGACCTATACACCGATTCAACTCTCTCAATATATTTCAACGATTGCTAACGGTGGTAAACGCATGCAGCCACACTTACTAAAAGAAGTTCATGCTGCTAGTGAGGATGAGAGTTTGGGTGATGTAATCTATACATTTGAGCCTAATGTATTAAATACTGTTCAAACAGAAACGGCTTATTTAAATCGGGTCAAAGAAGGATTCCATGCCGTTACTACTTACAGCTATGGACTTGGAAGAGATTATATTGATGTTAGTCATGATCCAAGTGGTAAAACGGGAACTTCGCAAAGTTCTACCGATACTGATGGAGATGGTATTAATGATACAGAGACTGTTTCGACGGCTTTTATTGGTTATGCACCAACGAGTCAACCAAAAATGAGTATAACAGTAACAAGCCCTGATTCTACGATTGAAAATCCTAATAATAGTTATTCCACATTAGTTACAAGACGCATTAGTAAGCGAGCTAGTGATGCTTATTTTGCCCTTTATCCGTAAATCTTTTTGACAAATGAATACAAATTCGATATAATGAAGCAGCTAAGGAGGTTCGACTGTGGTATCATTGAAAGAAGAGATTTTGCAGGATATTGCAATGCAAGATAGAAAAAAACTACAACAATTAGTCTATCAGTATAGAAATAATTGGCAAGCGATAATAGAAGAAGAGCAGTGGCCATTATTAGAAAAAGATACTTTAACCTTAAAAGAAATCAACACACTTCTAACAGGAGAAGCGGCAATTACTTTATCAAATGAAGATATCTGGCTTCGAACTTTAGCTTTTTTCTACCAGAAAAATCATGCGTTATTGCCTTATTTGTCTATCTCAGAAGAAGCAAAGGAACAAGTTAAAATAACGCCTACATTATCGTTAGAACAAATAGATGATGCGCTTTATTATCAGATTTTATATTATTTAGTAAATCAGGATGACAAAATTAGTACTAGTACCAATCAACTGCTAGCCTTACTATCTTTACCTTCTTTGTTGATACCATCCTTTTCGTTAGAAACCTATACAAAGATGATACAAGAGTTGGATGAATTAGATAATTTAATCATAGATCCCACTTATGAAACGAACTTATCTCATTTTTTGGAAGCTACGCATTTACATCAGTTAAGACATCAAGCATCTAAACCATTAATAGAGAAAGTGCAAACATTAGAAAAATTATATGCCTTAAAGCAGCAAGCACCGAAACTTCTTACTCATGATTTTGAATTAATGGCCCGTTTTTGTACAATGAAAGCTAATAACACTTATGGTCAGTATCAACAATTATTAAGGGTTCTTGATGAGCAAGAGACTTTATCTGAGTCTTTTTTACTGGCCTTATCTGCTTTGTCTCCTTCCTTACAATCGTTATTACCACATCCCTATTTAAATAGCCTACATTCTATAGAGGACATCATCTCTTTTATAAATCAGGTAGAAAAGACAGATTATCAGTTTACCATTTCTCAAGTTCTATCATTGTTATCGAATGTAATATCTTTAGATACTAGTAAAGATATAGATGGTTTATATCAAAGCTATCGGCAAGAAAATTTTGTTTTTTCGATGACTGATTTTGCTGCTTATATCCGCCAAGAATCTGTTAGCGATCCGCTTCTTTGTCACTTTCAGTCAGAAGATTTTTACCGTTTTCATAAACCAATGACGAAAATGACTAGTGAGCAGTCTTTTTTATGGCAAGTTATTGCCCCTTATCAAAATGCCTTGGCAACTACAGAGTTTGCTAAAACACAATTACAACCGCTTCAAAAACAAGAACAACAATATTGGGAAAAACAAATGACGATCTATAACCAACAAGTCTTTGATCAGTACTATCCCTTATTAGAGAAGATGAAATTGACCACAGATTACACACTATCTTATTTTTTAAAGCAATTTGTCGAACCGAAAGATTATGATAAAGTATTGGCATTATGTCAATGGCAAAGAAGAAAGGAGGCTGATTACTTTATGAGTTCGATTGATCAAAAAGATATTAAACAGAAAAATAAAGATCGCTTAATCAGAGAAACTGTTGCTTATTTAAATGGAGTACCACTTCAAACTTTAAGGTTACCAGAAATAATGAATTACTGGCGAAACTTAAAGGATCCATCTAAAAAGGGACCAGCCGCTTATCCAATTAGCAAATCTCATTTTGTTAGCTTGACTCGTCGCATAGAGAAAGAACGCTTAGAAACAATAATGTTGCCTCAATTAGAAAAACTCGCCTCTTTATTAGAGCAACGTCAGCCGTTATTAACTTATATTCAGCAACAGGAATATTCTGTTTTGCAAGTGTATGATATGTTAGAAATTGCTGAAGAACAATCCCCAATACCAGAAGAAATGCTAACGGCTATCTCTCAGCAATTGATGTTAGAGGATAAAGAAGATAGAAAACAAAAAGCGTTAGAAAATGCTCAACAAGAAAGAATGGAAACCAAAAAGTTGGCTCTGGCTTTATTAAAAGAATTTTTAGCTAGCGATGCTAGTAGTTTATGTGAGTTTTATGCGCAAATTTTACAAGAAAAACAAATTCCAGAATTAAAACAGCGTGAATTACTATCTTTAGCTGCTCATTTAGATCCAACTTTAGAACAGGCTTATGAGAAAAAGCGATTGTCTTTCAAAGAAAAACAAATGCAACTTCGTAGTGAAAAGGCAAGAAGAAATAGAGAAGCAAATCCTAAATTAGCTGATGATAAGGTTTTTGTTTTTTTACGTAAACTCTTTGAACCAGAACAAGATGATGTTGCTTTAGAACGTTTTTGTTATACTTATCAATTAGATATAGAACAAGTTTTGCAATGTAAAACATTATTTCAAGAAGTTAGAACACCAAAAGAATTAGTAGCATTGAAAGAAAAATGCCAACCGTTAGTACAAGCAATGAATGCAGCGGCTTATGTTGTCGCTAAACGAATGGTCACTTGTCATAAAAATCAGCAATATTATGGTTTAATAGGGCATTATGAACGTTTTGGCTATTCACCTTCCATTATTGGACAATTAGCAACCCATTTAGGATCACGTAATGGTCAACTCATTGAAAAATATATGCACTTGCATAAAGATAGTTTTCAGTATATTTCTTATCAACAAGCTCAGAAATTGCAAAGCTATGGTATTTCCAATAAATTACGCGTGAATAAAGAGATAATCTCTTATGATAAACAGCAATTGGCGAACGCCATAGAAACATTGACAGAAGCACATGTTCCCCTACAAAAGGGTACACTATATGAAGTACTACGAGATCCGGATCAGAAAATTGAAGTTCCTAAAAAGTTAATTTTAACTTGTGAAACGAAATAGAAGTCATTATAATAGAAAAATAGAAACAGTGGTGATGAAAAAGTGGATGCAGAAAATGAACCATTATTATTTGTATCTGCCAATAAGAATAAATTACAATACGCTAATAAATTATTACACAATTTAGCAGTTGACGTAAAATGTGTTGAATTTAAATTATATGATGCACTTTATATCAACGATATTTTCCTAGTTGCTGCTTTTAAGGCTACTGAGGCCTATGATAGAAGTCGCAAACCTTGTATTGTCATGGATACTGGTTTTTATATAAATAATTATCCTGGTGAGAGAGAGTTTCCTGGATCATTGATCAATGAAAACTTACTAACTCCCTTAGGAGTTGATGGTCTTTTAGAAAAGATGAAGGATGTTAACGATCGAAGCTGTTATTTTAAGGAATGCTTAGTATATTATGATGGCTCTCATTTACAAACGTTTTATGGTTATCGCTTTGGCAATTTGTTAACAGAAAAAAGGGGATCATCAACAGTTGAAGCTTGGTCAGAACTATGGAGTGTATTCCAACCTAAACATAGTGATAAGACTTTGGCAGAAATGACAGAAGAAGAACGCCATGACAAAAAAGACGGTCATACGGAGGCTTTAGAAGAATTTGCCGTTTGGTATCGTCAAAAAAATCCGCAGAAAGTTTTAAAAAAGCAGTAGTCTCCATTTATCTTAAGTTTGACGCTAGAAACGAGCAAACTTATATAAAACAAGAGTTTACTTGCTTTTTGTTTGTTGTATATCAGTATTTTTTATGCAAAATAAAATTTATTTTATTTCTTATGTTCATTGTTTAATTTATTAAGTCCTTTATATTTCAATGCATTTGATACACAACAGAAAAACAAATATATTTTGACGACTTATTTTGTTGATATATAAACAAAAAATAACTATTAAGCTATGAGTTAACTGTCAAACTTCGGAGTGTTAGTAGTGTAACAGTTGTTTCGTAAAAAAGCTTCCTCTTAGGGAAACACTTAATCTTTTTTACGATTGATACCAATCATGCCGCCAACTGCGGAAATTAATAATAAAATAATATAGTAAATCATCATGCGAAGAGAAAAGTCACCACCATTGACGAGGCTGGATAAGGTTAAAAATAGTAATATGACGATACCACCTATTTTTAGTCCTTCTAACCAGCCTTTTTTTTCGGCTTGTTTACCAAATAAAATGGTGCTGATCAGAAGGGTTAGACTAGGGATGATAAATTTAAAGATATTATAGATCGTGTTGGAGAAAATATCAAAATAATAAAATAAAGTAATTAAAAAAACCATGATTAGGGTACTGATTAAAAATATACCTAGTGTTTGTATTAATTTTTTTATATAGAACATTTGCTTCACCTGCTATAATCTATGTGATTGATTTGGACATTATTACTATCCTTTTTAGTTAATTTGTGTTAGAATAACGATGAAGAAAGGAGCGATTGTAGTATATGCAGTTATTAGGCGTAGTAACAGATGAACAATATGAACGTTATTTAGCAGCTGGTCTAACAGGTTTTTTATTTCCTTTAGCTGATTTTTCGTGTGATTATGTAAAAACTTATACACTATCACAGATAAAGGCATTTCGGGTAAACTTTCCAACCGCCCATTGTTTTGTTGTTATGAATAAAATGCTATTTCAAGCTGATTTATCGTCGCTACTTTCAACACTTAAATCTTTAGAAGAAATGAATGTTACAGGTATTTTATTTTATGATACTGCTATCTTATACACAGTAAAAAAAGAACAACTTAAACTTCCGTTATATCTTTATCAAACTCATTTTGTTACCAATACAAAAACGGTGCAAACATATCATAGTTTAGGAGTAACGGGGGCTTATATATCAAATGAAATAACCTTAGATGAAATAAAAGCGATAGCTAATCAAACAAATGCGTCTCTTATGATGTTATTAGTTGGTTATCCGGTAGTTGCAATGTCAAGACGACATTTATTAACAAATTATCAAAAAATGCTAGGATCAACTTATCAGAATGCACTAACAGTGGAAGAGCCTTTTTCTAAACAGAAATATCGATTATATGAAAGTAAAGAAGGAACTACGTTTCGTTATGGGAAACGTCTTAATAATAGTATAGCTTATAAGCAGTTAGAAAATAAAATTGCTTATGGTATTTTAGAACAAGCTGATTTTACATCAGAAATGTATGAAGCGTTAATTCGAGCTTATCATACATTTGATCAAAAGAAAATAGATGCGATAGCTGGTCATAATCGTGGCTTTTTATATCGTAAAACGATTTATCGGGTGAAGAAAAAATGAAAAAGATAGAATTATTAGCGCCAGCGGGGGATCTGGAACGTTTAAAAGTAACATTGTTATATGGAGCGGATGCTGTTTATATTGGGGGGCCTAAATTAGGGTTGAGAGCCAATGCCACCAATTTCACGATGGAAGAAATTAAAGAGGCCTGTCAGTTTGCCCATGCTCATCATAAAAAAGTATATGTCACGGTCAATATTGTTTTTCATGATGAAGATCGAAATGAGTTGCAAACGTACTTACAAAATCTTGTCGACTGTGGTATTGATGCTGTTATCGTCAGTGATATCTATGTAATTAGTTACATGCATGAACATTTTCCAGAAGTTGAAATTCATTTATCAACGCAAGCTTCTACCACCAATGTTTTAGCAGCTAAGTTTTATAAAAGTTTAGGTGTTTGCCGGGTTGTATTAGCTAGAGAATTAGCTCGTGCGGATATCGAAGATATTACGCTAAATAGTGGCGTTGACACGGAAGTATTTATTCATGGAGCAATGTGTACTTGTTATAGTGGACGTTGTGCGTTATCCAATTATGTCACGAATCGCGATGCTAATCGTGGTGGGTGTGCGCAAGTCTGTCGTTTTGCTTTTGTAGATGGTGATCATAAGTTTACTATGGCCACTAAGGACTTAAATATGGCTACTTATATAAAAGAGTTAATCGCTATGGGAGTAACTTCGCTTAAAGTAGAAGGAAGAATGCGTTCTCTTTATTATTTAGCAACCGTTATTTCTTGCTATCGACAATTAATTGATGCTATTTATGAAAATAGATTAGATACTAACTTACAATCCTATATTATGCAAACTTTATCAAAAGTGGCTAACCGTGAAGTAAGTAGTCAATATTTTGATCATGAAGCAGATGAGACGGATCAATATTATACAGGTCGCCAAGAAATATCTAATCAAGATTATTTAGGATTAGTAGTGGGTTATGATAAAGGATTGCAATCATTAGAAATTGTAGAACGTAATTATTTTAAATTGGGTGACCAAGTGGAGATTTTTACTCCAACCGGTGAAATATATAATTATATAATAACCAAAATCTATAATACTGATAATCAAGAAATAAATGTGGCGAGGCATCCGGAAGAGCATTTGAAACTACCTTTTGATAAGCCTTTACCGACTTATTCAATGATACGATTATTAAGAAGAGGTGATTAGAATGAAAAAAATGTATCAAGTTCATTTATATCAGGTATTAAGACAAGATCAATTCCATTTACAACGAACAAGTATTACAGCAATAGTTTCTAGGAATTTTATGAAAACAACAGCTAGAGATGTTGTTAATCACACTCCAATTGAAATTACGACAATTCCTGCTTTTGGCGCTGGAATTGTTGATAATGAATATCCTTTGACTAAAGCAGGATATTTTGTTTTAAAACGAGATTTAGGGCATAAAAATAGGATCACAAGAGAAGAATTTGTCACATATAAACAACAATATGAACAATCTAGTTTTCATCAATTGGTAAAAAGAATAGAAGCAAAAGAAAGGAAGTAAAAGTTAATATGGATTATATAGCATTAGCCAAGAAAAATTTTTTGAAAAAAGAATCAAATTTAAGCCCTTATGCTACGAAGAGCGGTGATGCTATTCGTTTAAACGATCAACAAGAAGATATTAGGCCTCCTTATTTTCATGATATTGATCGCATTATTCATTCTATGTCATATACCCGTTATGCTAATAAGACGCAAGTTTATTCAGAATTTGATAATGACCATATTAGTAGTCGTATGGTGCATGTACAATTAGTTAGTAAGATTGCTAGAACGATTGGTCGAGCACTTAATCTAAATGAGGATTTGATCGAAGCAATTGCTTTAGGTCATGATATTGGACATACACCATTAGGACATAGTGGAGAAGCAATGATTGCTAAAATTTGTAAACAGGAATTAGATGAAGATTTTGCGCATAATATTCAAGGGGTTAGATATTATATGAATATTGCCAAGGATGGTAGCGGTTATAATCTAACTGTACAAGTACTGGATGGTATTATGTGTCATAATGGTGAATTATTAAGTGCTAAATATGAACCAGAAGTAAAAACACCTGAAGAATTTTTGCAACAATATCATTTGGCTTATCATGACTTAAAACAAGCAGCTACCCATCGACCGATGACATTAGAAGGTTGTGTTGTTCGTATTAGTGATATTATTGGCTATATTGGAAGGGATATTGAAGATGCTATTCGCTTAAATAAAATTAAACGAGAAGATATTCCTACACATATAACCACTGTGTTAGGAAGTACTAATCGAGAGATTGTTAATACATTAATTGTAGATATTATTGAGCAAAGTTTAAATAAACCTTACATTAAATTAAGTGATTCTGTTTATCAAGCTTTAATGGATTTGAAAAAATTTAATTATACGCATATTTATCGATATTCTCAAACCGTAGAAGAATATCAATATTATGAACATGGTATGCAGAAGTTATATCGGAAGTATTTGGAAGATATTAAAAACCAAAATAAAAAGAGTATAATTTATACTTTGTTTTTAGATCATCAAAGTACCACATATTTACAATCAACTAATGATAAACGTAAAGTAATAGATTTTTTATGTGGTATGACAGATGATTTATTTATCAAGCAAGTAAAGATGCTTGATAAATCGTAAAAAACTATTGAAAAAAAACCAGAAATGTGATAAAATCTTAGTCATGTTGAGATGTATCAGGGGGATCAACAAGAAATTTTAATAGAGGTGACATAAAATGGGAAATAAAAAAGTAGTTTATTTAACAGAAGAGGGATTAAATGAACTAAAAACAGAGTTAAATTATTTAATCAACGAAAAAAGACCAGCAAATATCCAGTCTATCAAAGAAGCTAGAAGTCAAGGAGATTTATCTGAAAATGCCGACTATGATGCCGCTAAGAATGAGCAGGCTCAAATAGAAGGTCGTATTAAAACTATTGAAAAAATGCTTGAAAATGTAGAAATCATTAAAGATATCCCTAAAGATAAAGTTGGACTTGGTAGTACCGTAGAAATAAAATATGTTGATGATCCTGATGATACTGATGAATATCAAATTGTAGGAAGTCAGGAAGCAGATCCTTTTGAAGGTCGTATTTCTAATGAGAGTCCAATTGCTATGGCTCTTTTGAATCATAAAGTAGGGGACATCATTACGGTTGAGAGTCCTAATGGCAATTATGAAGTAGAAATTATTGAAATTAAGTAATTAAAAACGAATATCTCTTTTATGGAAATATTCGTTTTTCTTTTATTCATCTGGAACGGTCGTTTCATTTGCCTCATCTTTTCCTTGTTCTTCATCATCTGAACCACTATCTGGCGGATCAGATGGAGTAGGTTTATCCGTTGGAGTTGATTCGGTAGAACCATCAGTATTTGTACTACTATCTGTATCTTCTTCAACTGAAGAAGAATCTTGGTTTCCTTGAGATGGAGTCGTTGTACTTGGTGTTGTTGGTGTCGTACTAGAAGTACTACCACCGGATAGTGTTAATGTAACAGCACCAGATATCAAATCAATTCGTTTGCTAGCAGGATAGCTTTGACTAATAACGGTTCCGCCGCTTCCATTAAATACAACGTTTACACCGTTGCGGCTGGCCCAACTTCTAGCTTGTGCTTCTGTATCACCAATAAAGCTTGGTAATAGGTCATAAGTAAAAGCGGTCCTATAAGGACCAGCACCAATGACTTCTTTTTCATATACTTCATTGATAGAGAACGAGAATTCTTTCTCCATTTCTGGTTCTTCTAAACCTAAATTCACTTTCATAGCAGATATAATATCATCACGACTGGCTGTATTTGGTACATAATCCCATAATACTAAACGACTTCTCTCATCATAAATCATTTGACCAGTTCCTTGTAAATATAGTTGTTGAACATTAATTAAATCAGCATCATCTTTTTGTAGAGAATGACTCATAATATCTTTAGCAATATCATAGAAAGATAAGATTTGTTCTGTTGTAAAGTTAGTATCTAAGTTATTAGAAATGGTGTTTAATACATTCTTAACTTGATCAATACTACTCATATCTTTAACTTTATTAACAATTCCTTGTACGACGATTTGTTGATTTAATCCGCGGTCTAAATCGCCGGCAGCTAATTGTTTTCTGTTTCTAGCTAAAACTAAAGCTTGTTCACCATTTAACACTTGATGTCCAGCGCTAATACAAACTTGTCCTTCACGGTTTGAGTTATCGGTACATAGGTCTTGGGGAACATCTACTTCAATTCCACCTAAAGCATCAACCAGACTAACTAAACCTCTAAAGTTAATCTTAGCATAATAATCAATCGTTACATCAAAATAATCTTCAATTGTTTGCATCATACAATCTGTACCATAAGCAGCAGCATGTGTGATTTTGTTTTCTGCTTTATCGGCCCAGCAAGCAATTGGTACATAACTATCACGTGGAATACTTAACAT
>CALVUW010000006.1 GCA_944363695.1 uncultured Bacilli bacterium
CAATACTTTTTTTGATAATTAATTCATGTTAAAATGTAATCAATTAAAGGACGTGTGTTAATGAAAATATTATTGTATACCGAAAACGAGCAGTTAAATCGTAAAAGTGGCCTAGGAAAGGCCATTGAACATCAGAAAAGAGCTTTAGAATTAGAACATATTCCTTATACAACAAATTTAAAGGATAAAGATTATGATATATTACATATTAATACTTGGTTTATAAAATCCTATTTTGTGGCTAGAAAAGCCAAAAGAAAAGGAAAAAAGATTGTTTATCATGCACATTCTACAGAAGAAGATTACCGTAATGGTTTTATTCTAGCTAATCAGACATCTAAATTAATTAAATGGTGGCTAATTAAATGTTATCGATTAGGAGATGTTATTATTACACCAACCACTTATTCTAAGCAGTTATTAGAAGGGTATAAAGGGTTAGAACACAAAAAAATAGTAGCTATTTCTAATGGCTTAGAATTAGACTTTTTTAAACCTAATCCTTCTTATCGTGATTCTTTTATCAAACGCTATCATTTTAAGCCGACCGATAAAATCGTTGTGGGTATCGGATTATATATAAGACGAAAGGGTATCGTTGATTTTGTAGAGTTAGCTAAAAGAATGCCAGAATATCAATTTATTTGGTTTGGCGCTTCACCTTTAGCTGCTGCAACTAGTGATGTCAAAGAAGCGGTTAATACTAAATTGCCTAATCTACAGTTTGCTGGTTATGTAGAACAAGAATTTATTAGAGAAGCTTTAGGTGGTTGTGATGTTTATATTTTTCCAACGTTTGAAGAAACAGAAGGCATTCCTATTATTGAAGCTTGCGCAATGGAGTGTAATGCCATCGTGCGCGATATTCCCATTTTTGAAGGTTGGCTAGAAGATGGAGTTAATGTGTATAAAGCTAAAGATGTTGATGCTTTTGAAGAAAAAATACGAGGCGTTTTAACGGGAAGACTGCCTAGTCTTACTAAAAAGGCAGTATTAGTAGCTAAGGAAAGGGATATTCGCTTCGTTGCTAAACAATTACATGCTGTGTATGACCTGGTATTAGAAAAGAAAGATGCCTAAGTGGCATCTTTAAAAATGGAATAAGAATATTTTTCTTCTTGCATATTCATAATTAGACCAATCATCAACATATAAGATAATAAACTACTTCCACCATAGCTGATAAAAGGAAGGGTTATACCAGTAATAGGAAATAGCCCGATTGTCATGCCAATATTTTGTACTTGTTGAAATACTAGCATACCAATGATACCTGCTAAGACAAACTTATCAATAGGTTTGATCTTTTTTGTTGCGATATGAATTAATTTACAATCAAATGAAATGATTAATAAGATAAGTAATAAAGAACCTAATAGGCCAAAATTAGAAGCAAAAACAGCGAAGATAAAATCAGTTCCTGATTCTGGGAAATAAATAGGTGTCTGATTATAGCCATGGCCAAAAACACCGGCTGATCCTATTGCAGCTAACGCATTTTCTAGCTGTAAGCCATTACCATCTTGCCAAGCAAAAATACGGTCTAATCGATAATATAAATCATTACCAAAAATTTGAATGAATAAATTTTCATTTAAAAAATACGTCCCTAGTACAAAACCGATAACTGCTAGGGCTAATAATCCAAGTATTACAAACCATCGTAATCGTATACCAGAGGCAAACATCATAAAAAAATAAATCACAAAATAGATGATAACCGCTCCGGTATCTGGTTCTAGAAACGTTAGAACACTTGGAATCAGAACAATGAGTAGTGTTTTTAAAATAAAAATGAATTCCTCTTTTAAAGTTGGCTTGTCAGTTTTTTCTCTAAATTTATTAATCATGACACCTAATAGGAGAATAAGACTGATCTTCATAAATTCACTTGGTTGGAAACTACCAATTCCGGGAATGGTAAACCAACATTTACTATTATTAATCGCTGGAGCGAATAATAGTAGGCAAAGTAATAACAAATTACATAAAATATATAAAAACCAAGCACTATGATAAATATAATCATTTTTTAACTTCATAATAATGAAGATTAAGATAAAGCCAATACCATACCATAAGAGTTGTTTTAAAGCTAAATTACCAAGACTAGGTGATAAATAGGTTGAAGCGCTTGAGATGGTAACAATACTAATAATAGCAAATAAAAAGATAAAGAGTAAAATAATTTTGTTTTTATATTTTGTATTTCTCATCTTATCACCTCGAAGTCATTATTATTATATCAAAACTTGGGTATTTTTATTAACAAAATGCATAAAATGTATTAGGAGTGATATGAATGGCAAAGAATTTACCACCTATTTTTAAAATGGGAGAAAAAACACCACCTCAAAGTCATAATATGAATTATACATATGCCACTGATGAACCAATACAAGAGGAGAAGGTTTTTATATCAGAAATACCTTCTAATACCGTTGATGAAACATTAAATCAAATCTTTAGTACAAAAGGTTATCCGTTTAATATTCCGGTAGAAATTACTTTTGCTGGTAAGACGATTCAAACATCTCTCGCAGCTCGTACAAAAAGTGCTATTATTACTTTAGATAATGAAACAATTCCTATTTCTACCATTACGTCTATCATTATAAAAAAGGCTATAGACCAATAAATATTGTTTTCCCATTTGAATAAGAAATACTTTTTATAGCATAAGAAAACACCTCTTTTTAGAAGTGTTTTTAAATTTATAGGTTCTTGATTTATCTTTTTTAGTAAGAATATTTCTATTTTTACTAAACACCACTTACAAATGTATCTGCTAAACACTTAATAGCGGAAACACAATCTAAATTAATGGTAATAAAAGTGCTAGTAGCAACAAATGGTTCTTCCTGATTACTGGTATCAGGATTTGGTGCTAATACTCTACAAGTTGCACAATTTTCATCTAGATTGCAGATTCTTAATATGTTAGATGTACCAGTTATTGTACCAATTGTATAAGGAAAAGTCCAAATATTACCCGTACAACAATTATATAAATTAAATGGTCTTGTGTTATAGCAAATAATGTTAGGACTCGGTCCTAAAAATGGTTTATCACATCCGGCTGCATCACAGAAATCATTTTTATTGTCTTGTAAACAAAGAATTGTATTTAAAATATCTGTTAAGCAATTGGAAGTTCTCTCTCTATTTTGATCATTCATATACCAAATTCCTCCTTTTATAAATTATCAATGATAATATCTGCTAGACAACTTACTACGCATATGCAGTCTAAGTTAATCGTTATAAATTGATTGGTTGCAATATAAGCTCTAGTTGGATCACTTGTATCAGGATTTGCCTCTAGGATACGACATTTTACGCAGCAGCCATCTACTTTTTCTACACGAAATACACCGGATGTTTTCGTTATGCCATTTACTGTATAGCTAGCTGTAAATAATCCACCAGAACACGTATAGAAAGTTACCGGGCGGGTATTAAAGCAGACAATGTTAGGACTACCTCCTAAAAAAGGTCTTGTACAAGATTCATCTATACAAGGATCACCATTAGCATTACATTGTAAAATATCAATTACCTTTAGCAGTTTTGCAAAGCAACAATCATCGCATGATTTCATTTTATCCACCTCTTATCTATTATCTAATATAAGGTATTCTGTTTTAACAAATTTAGTGTAGTCGATTACCTATATTTATAATTTATGCTTTGATGATGAACAAATTTACATCTTTTCTTTCTAAAATAAATAGGCTATAATAAGTTATGTAAATAGAAGGAGAAATATAAATGGAACATTTTGAATATTTAATTATTATATTAGTATTGGTTATTATTTTATTAGCAGTTTTAAAAGCTAATAAAAAAGATGCTGAGCTAGATTTAAATAAATTGGTAGAATACTTGGGTGGCAAAGAAAATATTATTCAAACTGAAATTAAATTATCTAGATTTATTGTTACGTTAAAGGATGTATCTTTAGCTAATAAAGAAGGAATCCAAAAATTAGGAGCCAAAGGTATAGTAGAAATTAATAATCAGTTAAAGATTATCTTAGGGCCAGAATCAAAACAGTTAAAAAAATATATTGATGAATTAAAATAAAAAACAAAAAACGGCAAAAAAGTCGTTTTTATTTCATTATTCGACAAATTTTGACAAAATAAAAACATATAATGGCAGTGAAAGAAGGAATTTTTATGACATATTTAGAAATCATTGTCAATAATTGTTTATATTTGTTATGTCCCATTGCTCTTTATTTATTATTTATGATTTATAAAAAAAACCTCGATCAAGAGTATAGTACTTTAACATTAGAAATTACGATTATGAGTTCTCTTTATTTTTTATTACGCTATGGGCTACCATTACATCATCGTTATCCTACCATGTTGTTTGACATTCCCTTATTATTGTGTTATTTGAAAAAGAAAACTGGCTTTGGAATATTGATTTCTATTATTTTAATTTTTTATCAAGCCTTGTTTTTACATATTCACCCCTTATTTCTAATGGTAGAATACACTATTTATTTTCTGGGATATTTATATGTATCAAAGAAAACAGTAACCCCTAATCAGATGATTAACTACTTTATGATTGTTAAAAGTTTTATTTTATCAGTAGAAGTATTTCTATTCATTAACCCAAATGGAAGCTTTCAAGAAAATATTACGTACTTATTAACCATTATTTGTATTCTTTACTTAGTGGCAAATTTAATTCTTTATTTTTTTGATCAAGGTGAAAAAATTGTCGATTTACATGCTAATATGTATAAAATTGAAAAAGAAAAAGAATTGCGTACCTCTTTGTTTAAAGTTACACATGAGATAAAAAATCCTATTGCCGTTTGTAAGGGCTATTTAGATATGATTGATTTAAATGATAAGAAAAAGGTAAATCGATATATTCCTATTATAAAATCAGAAATAGATCGAACATTAACGTTAATGGATGATTTTTTAGATTATACGAAGATTAAAATTCAAACTGATGAGATTGATATGGTTATGTTATTAGAAGAAATTGAAGCTTCATTGCAGTCTTTATTTGTAGAAAAGAGCGTACAAGCAATTTTCTATTTGCCAGAAGATGAAATTTATTTGGAAGCTGATTTTAATCGTTTAAAACAAGTGATTATTAATTTGTTAAAGAATGCGATAGAAGCCAAAGATGAGACAAAAGAAAGTTCTGAAATTGTAGTAGGATTAACGAAAACAGAGGATAATTTACAAATATCGATTCAAGATAATGGAGTTGGTATGAACGAAGAAGAATTAACTCATGTCAGTGATATGTTTTTTACAACCAAAACGAAAGGTAGTGGTTTAGGGGTTAGCCTGTCAAAAGAGATTATTGAATTACATCATGGTAAGTTAGAATATTTTTCTAAAAAAGGGGAGGGAACTGAAGTAAGATTAACTTTACCATTAACGCTAGATGTGGCATAATAAATTTGAGGCGTTATTATGTGGAGTATAGAAGAAGTAAAAGAAGATATGAAAACTAGATTATCGGAGGCACGATATAATCATTGCTTAAGAGTGATGGACGTTGCTAAAAAGTTAGCAGAATACTATCATTATGATGTTAATAAGACTATGTTAACTGCTTTAGCTCACGATGTGTTGAAAGAACTACCTAAAGATCAAGAAGAAAAATGGATACAAAAAGATCCGACTTTAGCAACACTTCCAGCGAAAGTACGTCATGGTTATATGGGAGCTAAATTTGTAGAGCAGCAGTATGGTTTTGATGAAGAAATGGCTGCAGCTATCGCTTGTCATACAACAGGTAAGAAAAATATGAGCCTTTTGGATAAAATTGTGTTTTTAGCAGATAAAATTGAACCCGGTAAACATTATCCTGGTATTGAAGAAGAACGAGAATTAGCTTTTTTGGATTTGGATCAAGCTATTATTTTATGTTTACAAAACCAAATACGAAAATTGACACGGGAAAATAGAAGCGTGAGTCCTGCTTCTCAAGAAACATTAGCTTATTTGCAAGGAATTCATTAAAAAATAGTTACAACCTCAAAAAATAATGTTACAATATGAATATAAAAACATTGAGGTGAATGGTATGGATGAAAATAAAGGAAAGAAAATAATGGATCAACAAGCCGGAGCTGGCCAGACAACTTCTTCAAAGCGTAATTCCACAACATTACGAAATAAATTATTGAAACTCATGATTATTATCATTGCTGGTCTATTAGTGATTGTTTTGATTGTAATGATTATGAACGCATTTAAATCTAATAATTTGAGTTATGAACAGCTAGAAAATGAAATGGTGGATGCTGCTAAAGAATATTATAAAGTTCAAGATGCTCTTTTACCGGCAGAAGAAGGACAAACGGTGGAAGTAACCGCTGATGTTTTAAGTGAAGCTGGTTATATGGATTCACTATCAGAATTAAAAAAAGATGCTACTTGTAGTGGAAGAGTAGAAGTGCGAAGAACCAATGATCAATACGTATACACCCCATTTTTAGATTGTGGTAGTGATTATACAACAAAGGAATTATATCAAGCACTACTAGATCAGGGAACTGTTACTGGTGGTGAAGGACTTTATGAGATGAATGGTAATCTTGTTTTCCGTGGTGAAGATGTAAATAATTACTTACAATTAGATAATAATTTATTTAGAATCGTAAAAGCAGATGCTAATCATAATATAATGATTATCTGGGAATCTGAGCGTGGAGGAACATCTTACCTGTTTGATAATCGTTATAATAGTGATCGGGGTAATACATCTGGTATTAATGACTATCGTGTTAGTCGAATGAGAGATACACTGGATGCTATTTATAATGAAACAGCTGAAGAAGCTTTATTGAGTGCCAATGATAAAGAAAAACTAGTTAGCTTCTCTTTATGTATCGGAAAAAGAGATTTAGCTAGTAATGATAAAAGTAATCAGGTAGAATGTAGTGACGTATTAGAAAATCAAATGATCGGGCTTTTAACAGTTAGTGATTATTTAACGGCTTCTATTGATAGTAATTGTAATGCGACTACGGATAGAGCTTGTCAAAATTATAATTATTTAGTAACTGGATATAATTGGTGGACCATGGACGCTTTTTCTGGTAATACCTATCAAGTATTAACGGTTAACGGAAATGGCTATATTGATCTTTCTACGGCTTCTAATACTAGAAAAGTCAGACCAGTATTAATGTTAGATGCATCCGTTATGTTAAAATCTGGAAGTGGAACCGCTACTGATCCTTATATTTTGAAATGATTTAGATAATAGTTTTTTAAAGACTTAAAAAATTATAAATTAAGTGCTGTTATAGCACTTTTTTTCATGGTATAAAATTTATTGCTTGTTTCATACTAATAGCAGGTGAAAAAAATGGAAAAACAAAAATATGAACAACTGGTTCAAAAACATAATCCGAAAGAGTCAAAAGGAAAAAATGCCATCATTGCTTTTGTGGTGGGAGGTCTTGTCGGTGTGGCTGGTGAATTGTTGATTTGCCTTTATACCCATTGGCTTAATATCTCTAGAAATGATGCTTCGGTTTATATGATTGTAACGCTTATCTTTATTGCCTCTTTATTAACGGCACTAGGTGTTTTTGATAAATTAGTTAGTAAAGCAAAATGCGGTTTGTTAATTCCAATTACTGGTTTTGCTCATTCGATGACGAGTGCTGCTATTGATTATAAGAAAGAAGG
Source organism: uncultured Bacilli bacterium (assembly GCA_944363695.1). Classification (GTDB taxonomy): domain Bacteria; phylum Bacillota_I; class Bacilli_A; order RF39; family UBA660; genus Onthousia. The sequence continues at coordinate 7,689 of CALVUW010000006.1, forward strand.
GCCCATTTATGGAATTGGTAGCAATATCTTTAAGCTAGCTGGCTCTGTTATCTTATACGGCGTTGTCTCCGCCTGGTTTTTTGGAATGGTTCGTTATATAATCGAGGTGATTGCATGACAATTGATTTTAAAAATGTATATGTTCAAGGTGTTAGTACAGTAGCTGGACCTTATGAAGCCAAGGGACCGTTGCGAGCTAATTTTGATAAAAAATATACAAAAGATTTGTATTGTGGAGCGGCTTCATTTGAACAAGCTGAAGTAAAATTATTGGAAGATAGTCTTAAAATTTTGTTAAAAAAGACTAAAATAGATAAAAAAGAAATTGATTTAGTTATTGCTGGTGATTTGCTAAATCAAATTACGTCTTCTACTTATGCCATGTTAGAGATGCATAGTCCCTTCTTAGGTATTTATAGTGCTTGTGCTACTAGTATTGAAGGGTTACTAATTGGAGCTGCCTTTATCGATGGTGGAAAGATTGATAATTGTATTGCAGCGACTTCTTCTCATAATATGTCTAGTGAAAAGCAATTTAGAAATCCAACTGAATATGGGTCTCCAAAACCTAAGACAGCCACTTTCACCGCAACCGGTGGTGCTAGTATATTATTATCGAATAAGCCAAGTCGAATTCGGGTTGTCAATGGTACAATCGGTACGGTTATAGACTATGATCAACATGATCCATTTCATATGGGAGCCACTATGGCTCCAGCCGCTGCTGATACGCTTTATAAATATTTTCGTGATACAAAGACGACTCCCAATGATTTTGATATCATTTTGACTGGTGATTTAGGAATTTATGGTAAGGAAATTTTAAAAGACTTATTAAAAAGTGATCATCAAATTGAATTAGGCGATCAATATAATGATTGTGGTGTTATGTTATACGATTTAAAAACACAACAGGAAGTATTAGCTGGAGGATCAGGACCAGTTTGTAGTGCTTTAGTCAACTATAGTACCATCATTAAAGGATTAGAAGATGGAACTTATAAAAAAGTATTATTAGTAGCAACAGGTGCCTTATTTTCACCAACATTTGTCTATCAAAAACAGCCAATCTTATCGATTGCACATGCTATATGTCTGGAGGCGATCTAATGTATATTTTATATTCTTTTCTATTCTGTGGAACAATCTGTTTGATTGCTGAGTTGATTTTGGATAATACCAAATTAACACCAGGACATATTACTAGCATTTTTGTGATAACGGGCGCTTTTTTAGATACTTTTGGAATTTATGATTTCTTTATTATGAAATGTGGAGGCGGTGCGCTAGTGCCAATTACATCCTTTGGTCATTCCTTAATTCATGGGGCTTTAACGAAAGCGGAAACAACAGGTTTTGTAGGACTGTTGATGGGGATGTTTGATTTAACCGCTTCCGGTATTACGTCAGCGATTATCTTTGCCTTTGTGTTTACTTTGTTTTTCAAACCAAAAGATTAATTGATACGAATAATAGTAATAGGTGATATGTATGTGGTTATTCCTATTACTATTTTTTTGCCCATTAGTCGTGGAAGCGGAAACAATTACCACTTCTTATCAATATATAGGACAAGTTGATCAAAGCTATATTCCTTGTCATAACGAAAAAGTAGAAGTGAATCTACAATATGTATTACAAGAAGATTATCCTAATGTTACTGATAACTATTATTTAGAACATGGTCAACCATTTACTTATCCGTTACGGACAAATGATTATCAGTATACTCCATGGAGCCCTTGGCAAGAGAAAAGATCATCTGTTGGTATAGAAGAAGAACGAACGTGGTATTGTTATCAGAGATTGCAATCCATTTCTCAGCTTACCATTAATCAAATAGAATCATTATTGTTTCGAACGATCATTGTTAAAAATCGTCATACTGATCAAATTATTTTAACTTGGCAAAATGATACCTTGGAAACGTTATCAGAGATTGAACTGGTTTTTGAACAGTCACATCCACCAGAAGATTTGGTGTTAGAAATGACGGTATTCTTGTGGCAAGATCAACCACAAGGTACTTTTGTTGTAAAAGATAAAAGCGAAGGATATATTCATGCTGCTCAAAATATTACAACAAAAGGTTGGAGTACGCAATCATTTCTAGTAGTTAATTGCTTGGCTACGATGCAATGGGATCATACGGTTATTTGTAATGATCATATAGAAGCATTTTATTATAAATTAGTATCTGAAAAACAAGAATATCGTTATCGCCAAAAAGTATATCGATACCAAGAAATACCTCAAGTTATCGTGCAAGATATATCAGAAAAGAAAGGTTATCACTTAATAGATGTAATACCTCGTTATGATTTATATCGAAAAGCTACTATTCACTTATATGATGAGATTGTCTTATCAGATTATCTAGATAGTCACAAGATCATACTAGATAGTGATGTGCCTGTGAAAGAATTATCTTTTTCATTTGTAAATCCTTGTCAATCTACTAGTTCTTTGCAAGTTTGTTATTATCAATTTTGCTACGAAAAATCTATCATCATGCATTGTCCTACATATCCTAAAAGTAGGATAGTTAAAGCATCATCCTTTTCCTGGTTCCGTCAGATGCTAGGACAGTTGATAAAATTGTCGATTGAAAAAATATACTAGTTTTGTCGAAGTGATTGCTAATTTTGAAAATTATTTTTATGATGCTAGAAAGAAAGAGGGATTAGATGGTAGAGCAAGTAGAACAATATGAGGGATTAGTAAAGCATATCGTATCAAAGTATAATTTTTATCAAGATTATGAAGACTTATATCAAGCTGGTATGATGGGACTAATTAAAGCAGTTCAAAAATATGATGTACAAAGAGAAGGTAATTTCATGGATTATGCTTATTTCTATATTAAAGGAGAAGTACTACGATCGCTTAATGCTAATCACGCAGTGAAAATTAGTACCGATACTTATAAGTTACAACAAGAAATAAAAAAAACAGAGCAAGATTTACTACAAGGGTTAGGAAGAGAGCCGACTAGTAGTGAAATTGCTTATATTTTAGGTGAAGAAGTAACAAAGATTGAACAGGTACGTCAGTGGCAGCCAACTTCTTATAGTCTTGATCAAGCACAAGCAGATGAAGAGTTAACCTTATATGATAAAATTGCTAAGATAGAAAAAGGCTATGATGCTGGTGTGTTAGATTTAAAAACTGCTGTAGCAGGTTTAGAAGCTAGTGAAAAAGTATTGATTCAATCGCGATATTATGAAGATAAAACACAAAGTGAAATCGCTTCTGCTCTTGGTATGAGTCAGGTACAAGTCAGTCGGCAAGAACAAAAAATCTTACGCAAATTACGGACTACTTTAGAAAGTTAATTATTAAATTTGTTAAGAAAAGTAGCAAGCACTTTTCTTTTTCTTTCGCTTTTTGTATAATAAACATGTGGTGATACGTATGCAAAGTATTTATGATCTAAGTTTAGCTGAATTGACCACTTATTTTTTAGAACATGGTGATAAAAAATTTTATGCAGAGCAATTATTTATGTGGTTATATCAAAAGAAAATTACAGCAATTGATCAAGCAACGAATTTAAAAAAAGAAACGAGAGAACGCTTGCAACAAGAATTTTTATTTTCAACGATTCGCATTGTACAAGTAGAAGAAGATAAAGAAGTACGCAAATATTTATTTTCTTTACAAGATAAAGAACATATCGAGGCAGTTTTAATGTATCATGATTATGGTTTATCACTTTGTATTTCTTCTCAAGTTGGATGTAATATGGGATGTGCTTTTTGTGAATCTGGTCGGCGTAAAAAGGTGAGAAACTTAACAACGGGAGAGATGGTTGAGCAAATTCTTCAAGTAGAGGCTCACTGTAAAGATCGGATTAGTCATGTAGTAGTAATGGGAATTGGTGAGCCATTTGATAATTATGATAATGTTTGTCGGATGATTGAAATCATTAACCATCCAAAAGGACTTGCCATTGGTGCTCGTCATATTACGATTTCAACTTGTGGTATTGTTCCGAAAATAAAAGCGTTTATGGATTTTCCTTACCAAGTGAATTTAGCGATCAGTTTACATGCCCCAACAGATGAATTACGAGAGAAGATTATGCCGATTAATAAAGTGTATCCGCTAGAAACATTAATGCCAGTTTTAAAAGAATATACTCAAAAAACACATCGTCGTTTGACTTTTGAATATATTTTATTAGCAGGTGTCAATGATCAAGTAGAACATGCCGATGCTTTGGCAGCACTATTAAAGGGAATGAATGCCTATGTTAATCTCATTCCTTACAATGAAACGGAAAATTTACAGTTTAAGAGAAGTAATGCTATTCAAATTGCTAAGTTCTATGATATACTAAAGAAAAATAAAGTATGTGTGACAATACGGCGTGAGTTTGGTGGTAAGATAAGCGCTGCGTGTGGACAACTTAGAAGTAAGAAGGAGGAAGTATGAAGTCATTTTATCTAACGGACGCTGGTAAAGTACGGGATCATAATGAAGATAGTGTACTCATTGTTCATAATAATCAGAAAGAAGTTTTGATGGCTATTGCGGATGGTATGGGAGGTCATTCAGCAGGAGAGGTTGCCTCTTCGATTGCTATTACTTATTTAGGACGTCATTTTAATGAAAGCTTTTTAAATATGAGTAAAGTAGATGCAGTGAATTGGTTACGTGATAGTGTTAATGAAATTAATAGTCTAATCTTTCAACATGAAAAAACTCATCCTGAAAGTAAAGGTATGGGTACAACACTAGTGACGGCTATTGTAACGCATGATTATATACTCTTTGGCAATATTGGAGATTCTTCTGGCTTTGTTATGAAAAATGGACATCTTCATAAAGTAACCTATGATCATACGCTTGTTAATTTATTAGTTTCAGCTGGAGAGTTAACAAAAGAAGAAGCTAAAGATCATCCTAAGAAAAACGTTTTAATGAAAGCCTTGGGGGCTAATGATCCCATTGATATAGATATTTTTGATTGTGATATGGAAATAGACCAAATTTTATTATGTAGTGATGGCCTAACGAATATGTTAGAAGAAGATCAAATCGAGCGTGTACTAGTTGGTGAAGGGGATATTGAAGATAAAGTGATTAAATTAATTAGAAAAGCTAATAATCGTGGGGGTACTGATAATATTTCAGTAGCATATTTAGATTTAAAAGAAGAAGGTGACGAATAAGTGATAGTAAAGGGGCAAAAAATAAATGATCGTTATGAAATTATCCGCACAATTGGTGAAGGAGGCATGGCGAATGTTTATCTTGGTTATGATACAATATTAGATCGAAATGTAGCGATTAAAGTATTACGTGGTGATTTATCTAGTGATGAAAAATTTGTCCGTCGCTTTCAAAGAGAAGCCTTATCTGCTTCTAGTTTATCTCATCCTAATATTGTAGCTATGTATGATGTAGGAGAAGATAATGGACTTTATTATATTGTCATGGAATATATAGAAGGAAAGACATTAAAGCAGCTTTTGAAAAAACGCGGTAGCCTTACCTTAAGTGAAGCGATTGATATTATGTTGCAAATTACGGATGGAATGGCTCATGCCCATGATAGTTATATTGTTCATCGTGATTTAAAACCCCAAAATATCATGATTCAAGATGATGGCCAAATTAAAATAACTGATTTTGGTATAGCAATGGCTTTAAATTCGACGCAATTAACACAGACCAATTCTGTTATGGGTTCAGTTCATTATTTACCACCAGAACAAGCAGCTGGTAAAGGATCAACGATTAAAAGTGATATTTATTCTATGGGAATTATCTTTTATGAATTATTAACAGGATCTTTACCTTTTAAAGGAGAAAGTGCTGTCGAAATTGCTTTGAAGCAAATGCGTGATCCACTTCCGGATGTTCATGCTTTGAATAAAGATATCCCTCAAAGTATTGAAAATATTATTTTGAAAGCAACGGCTAAAAATCCAAAGAACCGGTATAATGATGTCAAGGAAATGCATAATGATTTGTTAACAGCTCTAAATGATGATCGGATGGATGAACCTCCGTATGTGTATCCTTATCCAGAACACGAAGTGGATGAAACTACAAAGGTGATGAAAAAATTAACCGACGCAGAGAATGCAGATACGACAACGATTGCAACACCAATTGTTGATGACAAAGTTAAGAAAACGAATAAATGGGTCAAGATTTTGGCTATTGTCGCTGCAGCGATCATTGTAATATGTGCTACGATCTTCTTTATTGTTCCTGCCGTAACAGGTGAGCCAGATATTAAGGTGCCAGATGTGTCAGGGCTTGAAGTATCTGAAGCTGAAGATGAATTGAAAGATGCTGGTTTTGAAGTGGCCGCAAAAATTGAAGAAGAAGCTAGCGATACGATAGAAGAAGGCTTGGTGGTACGAACTGATCCAGAAGCGGGTAGAAGTATCAAAAAAGGAACAACGATTACGTTATATCGTTCTACTGGTGAAGAGACTTTTGAAATAGAAGATTATACAGGACAAAATTATATCGCTGTACAAACCGAATTAGAATTACATGATATCAGTGTTAATGTGGAAAAACGAGATGTTGATACGTCTAAAGAATATGATGAACAAGAAATTGTTGGTCAATCAGTTGCCGCTGGTGAAAAGTTGAAAAAAGGAGACAGCATTACGCTTTATATTCCTAATATTGTCTCTACGTATCCTGATATGTTAGAACAAGGTTGGAGTAGAGAAGATGCCGAAGATTTTGCTAGTACATATAATTTAAATCTAACCATTAGAGAAGAAGAAACAACTGCTTATGAAGAAGGCAAAGTTATTAGACAATCTAGGGCTGCTGGTAGTCCAATTGTTAGTGGTGCTAGTATCACGATAACGGTAGCAAAGCGTCCAACAACGCCAACTACCCCATCTGAGGAAGAACCAACAACTGGTCAAGATGATCCATCAACGGAAACTGGCGATGAAACGACTAGTGGTCAATCAGAAACATCAGAAAGTTAGGAGTCTATATGCAAGGACAAATCATTAAAATTCGTAGTAATATTCATGAAGTGGAAAGTAATGGACAAGTGTATTCACTAATTCCACGAGGTATTTTGCGTAAAGAAAAAATAGTACCTAGAGTAGGTGATTATGTAGAATTTGATCCCGAGCAAAAGGTGTTAGAGAAAGTATTACCTCGGAAAAATGAATTTGAGCGTCCTTTTGTTAGTAATATCGATCAAGCTTTTATTATTACTAGTTTACAGAAACCGGATTTTTCATTAGGTTTGTTGGATCGGTTTTTGGTTTTAATGGAGTTGCACCATGTTACACCGATTATTTGTATTACCAAAAAAGATTTAGTTACTGAATCTTTTTTAGATAAAATATCTTCCTTGCTTCAGTATTATCAAGATATTGGTTATACGGTTATCTTTAATACAGAAATTGATGCGATCAAAACATTATTGCAAGGCAAAACTAGTGTTTTTACCGGTCAAACAGGTGCAGGGAAATCAACTCTATTAAATCATATTAATCCCGATTGGAACTTAGCAACTGGTGAGATTTCAGAAGCGTTGGGGCGTGGAAGACATACAACCCGAAATGTAGAATTATATCGATTTCATGATGGTAAAGTGTTAGATACTCCCGGTTTTTCTGCTCTTACGTTTCAGGGATTTACTAGAGAAGATATAAAAAATGCTTTTCCTGAATTTTCTTTTTATCCTTGTCCATTCCGTGACTGCTCTCATACGAAGGAAAAAGAATGTGCGATTAAGGAAGCCGTAGAAGAACAGAAAATTTTAAAGAGTCGTTATGAGAGCTATATAAAATTTTTGGAGGAGGTATCATCATGTTAGTCAGTGCATCTTTTTTAAGTAGTCAAACGATACCAGAGACTTTACGATTATTAAATGATACAGATGTAGATTTTATCCATGTAGATGTCATGGATGGTAAATTTGTTCCCCATAAGACGATGCCATTTAAACAAATGCGTCATATTTCTACATTTACGTCTAAACGCTTAGATGTACATTTGATGGTAAGAAAACCTTCACATTTTATTGAAGATTATGCGAACCTAAATACCGCTTACATTACGATTCATCATGATATTGATGAAGATGTCGTTGCTTGTTTTCAGTTAATTAAAAGCTATGCTATTAAAGTCGGATTAGCCATTAAACCAGAAACGAATATTGCTGATATTGTTCCTTATTTGCCTTATATTGATTTATTGTTGGTTTTAGGTGTTCATCCTGGAGCAGGAGGACAAGCTTTTTTAGAGAGTACCGTGCAAAAATTAGATGAAATCCAACAATTGTTAAAAGAATATCCGCAATTTTCTATTTTAGTAAGTGTTGATGGTGGTATGAATGAAACAACTGTTAAAAAGATTAAAGGAAAGATGGATATAGTTGTTAGTGGTAGTTATATTACTAATAGTGCTTCTTATCAAAAGGCGATTAATCAATTACGATAATAAGCTCTTAACTTATGTTTGTTAAGAGTTTTTTTAGTCTTGACTGTCAAAGAAGAAAAAAAATTTCGAATAAATTTGATATGCTATGATTATCATAGAAAGAAGAATAGAAATGAAAAAATTTAAATTCTTATCTATCGTCGCTGTAGTTTTCTTATTTTGTGGAATTATAAATGTAAATGCAGCAACTGTAGATAGCGAAAGAGCAACGGAAACTGGTGAATATTTTGTTGGATCTGAAGGAACGAATGTAAGTGTTACTAAAGAAGAAGATGGAACATTTGCAGTAAAATTAACAGGAGATGCTATTCAAGATATTTTTATCTATGATGGTGAAGAAGTTGTACTTGACTTAAATGGTTATACACTTACTAACTTTACAGCATCATGTGAAGCATTAAAAGTATTTAATGGAGGAAAAGTAACCATTATCGATTCTTCTGAAGCTGGAACGGGTACAATAACGCATAAGGAGGGTTCTACTTATGGACCAATTACAAATGCGGGTACTATGATTATTGAAGGTGGTAATTTTAAAACTACGCAAAGTTTTTATGTAGTAAGAAATGAAAATGATTTAACTATTAATGGTGGTACGTTTACTACGGCTTCAAGCGATACTTCTTTAGTTGGAAATATCGTCGATGCTGAAGCAGCCGGCGCTACGCCAACTACTGTTATTAATAATGGAGAATTCACTTCTAACAGTTCTACTTTTAAAAACAATGCTAATAGTAAAGTAGTTATCAATGGTGGAGCATTTACTAGTAATAATGCTTATGCTGTAGATAACTGGGCAGATGCTGAAATTACAGGAGGAACTTTTACTTCAGTTACTAATTCAGCAGTTCGTTTTAAAAACGATGGTACAACAGATTCTGCTACTTTAAAAATAACGGGTGGAACTATGGAATCTGCTGAGGATAAATTAGATATTGTTGCTGAAGAAGCTTTAAAAGAGAATATGACAATTACATGAGGAACATTCTCTAGTGATATTTCTAGTTATTTACCATCAGATTATGAATTACAAGTAGATGATGAAGGAAATTTAGTTGTAATAGAAAAAACAGAAGAAGTTCCAACAGAACCAGTAACGCCTGAAACACCAGAAGATCCAGAAGCAGATATTGAAAATCCAGATACGGGTGATCATTTCTTTGCTTATACATTTATGGCTCTTGTTGCTATGACTGGTATGGCAATCGTGACTTTCAAATCAAGAAAATCACATTCGTAATTTAAAATCAAAGATCGCTGTTAAATCTAACAGTGATCTTTTTTTGTGTTTCATTATATGTTATACTATTTATAATAGTGGGAGGTTACTTATGAATCATAAAAAATCAGAAAATAATGAAACTATGCCATCAAAATCTGGTGTTGAGTCAAAAAAGAAACGAAAAAAACAGGAAAAAAAGCAATCAGGCTTTAATCCGCTTTTAGCTATTATTTTATTAATATTATTTGCCTTTGTATTTTTCTTACCACAGATTAGTAGTTTTATCCGTGATTTTCAAAATAATAACACTACCAGTAAAACGCCGACTAATAGTGGGACATTATCTTGTTATTTAGTTAAAAATATGACAGATATTGATTATACAGTTGAAACCGAATTCTCCTATGAAAACGATCAATTAAAAAGGACCACTACAACTACAGAGTATGCATTAGCTGCTGCTACTTCAGATAAACAAGTACTATTAGATAAAGAATCTAGTTGTCAAAGATTAGCTGCGACGTTAAGCAATACAACTGGTATGTCTGCTAATTGTCGTTTAGAAGAGGATAAACAGACCATTATTCAAACTATCGATTATGCTCAGTTAGACTTATCTTATATTACCGATCATATTGCTGAATTTGAGGGATTTTATCCGGAATATGAGTTGAATGAAGATATCGATACTATCCAAACTAGCATGGAGCAAGCTGGTTATACATGTACAGATACACAAAGATAAACTGAATAGTTTACACTAAAGTTATTTTATGATATGTTATTA
>CALVUW010000007.1 GCA_944363695.1 uncultured Bacilli bacterium
AAACGGCAATAAATCTGATAAAGAAAAAGATCCGTTAAAAAACGGACTTTAGTCTAAAAATTTACGAGCTTTTTATAAATATTTCTTCTTATTTAATAGTATGTGTACAATCTTTTCAAACCATGCATATAACTGATGCGAAACAAACATTAACACAAAAGTAATAATTACCATTTGATTAGTAAAATGAGAAATAGAAAATAACGTGGTTAAATTAAAGATCGCAAAAACAAACACATAGAACATAATTAAAAATAGGAAGAAGCGTAAGCGATTAAATGGCTGACAAATCTTATACAGTAAAATAAATGAAGTGTATGCTGTTAGCGTTAAACATAAAGTAGAAACTTTTGCATAAGTTATATTTGCTACTGCACCAACAATATAAATTAATAAAATATTACTAACAATTGTCAAAGCTGGCGGAGCTGCTTTAATTAAAACATTTTTTAAGAAATTTCCTTTTACCCGGTCATGATTTGGCTCTAAAGCTAATACAAAGGATGGAATACCAATCGTTAAAACACTCGTTAAAGTTAATTGAATCGGAATAAACGGATACGATTGTTCAATAAATAAGAAAATAAAAGCAAGTAAGCTAGCATAAATCGTTTTGACTAAGAATAAAGCAGCTGAACGCTCTAGGTTATTAATACTTCTTCTTCCTTCAGCTACAATCTTAGGCATCGCTGCAAAATTAGAATTTAATAATACTAATTGCGATACACTGCGGGCAGCATCACTACCACTTGCCATAGCAATCGAACAATCTGCTTCTTTCAAAGCTAAACAATCATTAACCCCATCTCCAGTCATAGCAACAGTATGGCCTTTCTCTTTTAAGGCTTTTATTAGCAAATGTTTTTGATCCGGTTTTACTCTACCAAATATATCATAGTCCATCACCATTTCGGCAATATCATCATCATCCACTTTTGACATATCAATACTTTTTAGATGATCACCTACTCCAGCACGCTCCGCAATCATTTGTACCGTTTCAGGATTATCACCAGAAATAATTTTAACAGTTACCCCTTGCTCTTTAAAATACGTCAGCGTTTTTTTGGCGTCCTCTCTAATTTTATCTTGTAATATAATAAATGCTAAAGCATTAAGATTAGAAAATCCACTCTTACTTTTTTTGCCCTTCGCTAAAATAATCACTCTTCCTTGTGCAGATAATTCTTGCAATTGCTGCTGATATTTTTTTAAAGACTGCTTCAATATAAACTCCGGTGCTCCTAAAAGATAAACGGTTTGATCAGATAAAATGACACCTGAATACTTCTTATCAGAAGAAAAAGAAAGCACTTCTGCTACATTGGTAAATGGTTTACTATAATAGGCATTTTTTAAAGCATTAGCGGTTGGATTATTATCCCCAATAGAAGCAACCATACTACCGATTATATCACCAATTTCTGCTTTATTTAAAGAAGCCAGTGGCACAACATCAGACACTTCCATTTTACCTTCGGTAATAGTACCAGTCTTATCTAAACAAATCACATCCACTCTAGCTAATGTTTCAATGCAATATAGATCTTGTACTAGTACCTTATATCGAGAAAGACGAATAATAGAGACTGCAAATACAGTACTGGTAAGTAACACCAATCCTTCTGGTATCATACCAATTAAAGCCGCAACAGTATTTACTACAGCATTCTGGAACGTGTTATTATCTAATGTTAATTGTCTAGCAAATAATAAGATTCCTAAAGGAACAATGACAAAAGAGACAGTCTTAACAATTTTATTTAAAGAACGCATAATCTCAGAAGAAACAGGTTTAATATATTTCGTATCACTAGTGATTTTCGCTGTATAATTATCATAACCAATATGCTCTACCTTAGCATAACAATGCCCACTAACAATAAAACTACCAGATAACAACCAATCACCTTTTTGTTTAGCCACAGGTTCCGCTTCTCCGGTGATAAAAGACTCATCTACTAGAACTTGCCCTTCTTCAAGAATCGCATCTGTTAAAATTTGATTACCAAGTTCAAAATGTAAAATATCATCTAAGACAATTTCATCCGGTGATATTTCTACTTCCTGAGCATTTCGTATCGCTTTTATTTTATGCTGCGCAATGACCGATAATTTATCAATAACACGTTTAGAATGTAATTCCTGCAGTGTACTAATTAAGGTATTTAAAATAATAATGATAATAAATGTTACATTTTTAAAAGAACCAACACAGATAACCGCTAAAGCTAAAATGACATTAATAATATTGAATAACGTTACTACATTTTCTTTTATAATTAATTTGGCACTTTTAGTCGTTACTTCCGTATTAAAATTGACAAGTTGTTCCTGCTGACGTTGTTGTATTTGATTCGTTGTCAACCCTTCTTGATAATGCGGATGAAAGCGAATAATTTGATCTTTTTCCATCTAGTCACCTACTTCTTTATCATTTTTTCTTATTATAACATACTTTAGTCTTTCTCGTTTACTTATATAAATTAACATTTAATTTTTTATCATTCAATAAAATTTTTGCTATAATAGATAACAGAAAGAAGGAATCATATGAAACGATTAGGAAATTTTTTACTAGCTTTTATTTTATTTATAACAGCTATCCTGACGATTGCATCTTTTTTTATCCAGTATATCATCGCCCCAGATACAACTGCTAAAGTCATTCAAACGGCTACTTCTGAAGAGATCATCGATGAAGTTGTATCATCAAATACGATAGATGATATCTATCAAGAAGCAAATCGATATGGAATTAACAAAACAACGATGGACCAAATTCTACAAGATGAGACAACCAAACAGTTATTAAACGATTTAGTTCAACAATTTATCCAAGATAAGTTGCAAAACGAATCTACGAAAATAGAAGATATCGCAGCTATTTCTGATAGATTTATAGAAGATATCATCACTCATTATCAAGTTCCGATTAGTAAAGAACAAGAAGAAGAATTAAAACAAGTGACTAGTCAAAATATTACAACTGAGATGAATCAAATCGTTCAGGTAAAAGATAGTGAAAAAAGCATCGAAATAACCAATTTTATTACCAGCTTTACCAATTCAACTACTAAAACCATACTCATCATTTTATTAGTAATTGAAATCATCAGTATTTTACTATTAAATTGGAAAGAAAAAACTTTTGTTAAAATTTGGGCTATTGTCAGTTTATTTTGTGCCATCTTCGTTTTGGGAATCACCGGGGTTTTCCAAGTGACTTTTGATGTTCTTAGTCCAGAAACACAAAGTATAACCATCTTATTAAAACCAATCTTTACGGATGGCTATTACCTTGGAGCTATTATTTTAATTGTTAGTATTATTCTTTTTACCATTCATTATTTTATACAAAAAAGAAAAAAAGAATATGAGGCAATACCATTTTAAATCAAACAGAAAAAAATCTAAAAGAACCTAATATAAAGGTTTTGAGGCAAATTTAAAAAAATTATATGGTAAAAATACATACTAGATCCTATAAAAGATAAAGACTACATATTAAGCTAGAGTTCTAGCTGTCTTTTTTTGCTCTAAAATCAATAAATTTTTTAATTTTGTTGTTCCTTTTTGAATTTTTTGTGTTATACTTAATAAGTAATCAATTTTATGGGCTGTTAGCTCAGTTGGTAGAGCAACTGACTCTTAATCAGTGGGTCTAGGGTTCGAATCCCTAACAGCCCACCATATTGATAAGTTAACTTAGTCTTGCATAAGGCTAAGTTTTATTTTAATAGACTATTAAAGGAACATACTGGGTTCTAGCACCTAACTATTGCATGTTCCTATTTTTAACAAAAAAGAGCCATAATCATTATGACTCTTTTAGTGGCTTAGAAGCAACTTTATTATATTTTTCAACAAACAAAGTATACAACTCCTGACATTCATCAACATTCATTTCTTCTACATTTTGTAGAGGATTTTTAATGCCTAATTTTTCATATTTTTCAAACCCTAAATGATGAAATGGCAAAAATTCTACTTTTTCAATATTTTCTATCTTCTGTAAATAAGTAACCAATTGATCTAAATAGGTTTCATTATCCATAATACCTGGTACAATGACTTGTCTAATCCAAACCGGTTTACCACTTTGATTCATCGCTTTAATAAATTTCTCAGACTCATCGATTGTAGCATTCGTTAAATCTTTATAGTTTTGAGGATCAGGATGCTTAATATCAAATAAAACCAAATCCACTAAAGATAGAATTTCATCATAACGTCCTACACCATGACCAGCTGTATCTAAAGCAATATGAATATTTTCTTTTTTTAATTTTTGACACACATCTAATAAGAAATCGATTTGTAGTAATGGCTCACCACCAGAAAAAGTAACACCACCATGGTTGCGTTGATAATATGGTTTATTGCGCAAGATTTTAGCAACCAATTCATCACTGGTGTAGTTTTCCTTCCCTTTTACCCACATTTCTGGATTATGACAATATTGACAACGCAAAGCACAACCGCTTAAAAAGACAACTGTACGAATCCCCGGACCATCCACTAGTCCGAAGGTTTCGATTGAATCAACAGCCCCCTTCATTACATCTTCTCATGGAAAGTTCTAGCGATAACTTCCTCTTGTTGCTTTCTTGTTAATCGATTAAAGCGAACAGCATAACCAGATACACGAATCGTTAATAATGGATATTTATCCGGATGCTCCATGGCATCAATTAGCATTTCTCTTTGTAATACGTTAACATTTAAATGATGGGCCATCTGGGCAAAATAACCATCTAATAAACCAACTAGATTTTCAATTTGTTCACTCTTACTATGTCCCAAAGAAGTAGGCACAATAGAGAAGGTATTGGAAATACCATCACGACAGCAGTTAGCATAATCTAATTTGGCAACAGAGTTAAGAGAAGCAATCGCTCCACTTGCATCACGACCATGCATTGGATTAGCCCCTGGCGCAAATGGAACACCAGCTTTACGGCCATCAGGTGTCGCACCAGTTTTATTTCCATAAACAACATTAGACGTAATGGTTAATACGGATAGAGTTGGATGTGCATTACGATAGCAGGCATGTTTAGATAATTCTTGATACATTTTCTCTAAAATTTCTTTAGCAATCATATCTACTCGATCATCATCATTACCATACTTTGGAAAATCCCCTTCTACTTCAAAATCAACTGTAATTCCCTCTTCATTACGAATTGGTTTAACTTTAGCATACTTAATAGCAGAAAGCGAATCACACGCTACAGATAAACCAGCAACACCATAAGCCATTAAACGATTTACATTAGTATCATGTAATGCCATCTGACCTGCTTCATAAGCATATTTATCATGCATGTAATGAATAATATTCATCGCATCTGAATAAATAGCCGCTACTTTTTCGATCATTTTCCAGTATGAAGCTTTGACTTTATCATAATCTAATACGGTATCTGTCATTTTCTCAAAACTAGGAATAACTAAATCTCCTTTTACTTCATCAACACCACCATTAATAGAATATAATAATGTTTTAGCTAAATTACAACGAGCTCCAAAAAATTGCATATCCTTACCTTCCCGCATAGCAGAAACACAGCAAGCGATAGCATAATCATCACCATAAATCGGACGCATAACATCATCATTTTCATATTGAATTGCATCCGTTTCAATACTCATTTTCGCGCAATATTTCTTGAAGTTATCCGGTAATGATAAGCTCCATAAAATCGTCATATTAGGCTCAGGGGAAGTATCTAAGTTCGTTAAAGTATGAACAATACGATAACTAGTTTTTGTTACCATACTTCTACCATCTTCGCCAACACCACCTACTGAGCAAGTTACCCAGGTTGGATCTCCTGAGAATAATTCATCATATTCTGGTGTACGTAAGTGCCGTACTAAACGTAATTTAATAACAAATTGATCAATGATCTCTTGAATTTCCTTTTCGGTAATCGTTCCTTCTTGTAAATCTCTTTCAAAATAAATATCAAAGAAATCATCAACTCTACCAAGGCTCATTGCTGCGCCATTGTTCTCTTTTACAGAAGCTAAATAGCCAAAATAAGTCCATTGAACCGCTTCTTTTCCATTCGTAGCTGGACGACTAATATCAAAGCCATAGCTTTTAGCCATTTGTTTAATTTCATCTAATGCCCGATATTGCATTGAAACTTCTTCACGCAATTGAATTAAATCATTAGTCATAGGTCCTAATAATTGATCCCAATCTTTTTTCTTCTGCTCCATTAAATAATCAATACCATAAAGAGCAATTCTACGATAATCACCAATAATACGACCACGACCATAAGCATCTGGCAATCCCGTTAAAAGGCCAACATGACGTGCTTTTCTAATTTGTTCAGTATAAGCATCAAAAACACCTTGATTATGCGTCTTTCTGAATTCATTGAAATATTTATCTACTTCGGGATTTAAATGATAACCGTAAGCATCTAACTCCTGATATACCATACGAATGCCACCATAAGGATTTACAATTCTTTTTAAAGGGGCATCGGTTTGTAATCCCACAATAACATCATCTTGATCATCAATATAACCAGGTGCAAATGCATTAATACCTGACATATGATCAACATCTATATCTAAGACATGCTTTTTTAATTCTTCTTTCAATAAATCACTACATTTATTCCAAATATGCTCTGTCTTAGGTGTCGTTCCTTCTAAAAACGATTCATCTCCTTCATAAGGTTTATAATTTTTTTGTATGAAATCACGAACATTAATCTCGGTTGTCCATGGTCCCTCTACAAACGTTCTCCATTCTTCTTTCATGATATCATCTCCTTTACAAAAATATTATATCATGATCACACATTCTAGGAAGAAGTGTAAACAAAATTTTACATTTTTTCACAAAAAAAATATGGTAGCCATGTTACCAATATTTTAGAATAATAATAATCGTAAAAATGAAAGCTATACCAGCTAATACTAAACTAGTAATCCATACTTTTTTCTGATTTCTTTTTCTACCCAATATAAATAGCCACAAAATGCCCGCATACAATACTAGAAATAACAATAGCATCCCTATTCTCATATAAATCCTCCTATTTTACTTCACCAAACGTACGATTACGCCGTTCATATTCCGCTAAAGCTATATCAAATTGCTCTTCATCAAAATCAGGAAAAAACGTATTGGTAAAATAAAGTTCACTGTAAGACATTTGATATAGCATAAAATTACTAACCCGCTGCTCACCACTAGTTCTAATTAAAAAATCGACAGGTGGCAAGTCTTGATATAAGTAGTGATAAAAACTATGTTTATCTATCGTATCTAACGAAAGATTACCACATTTGACATCTTTTACAATTTTATTGACGGCGTCAACAATTTCTTCTTGACCACCATAATTTAAGCAAATATTTAGAGTAATCGCTGTATTATCTGTTGTTTTTTCCACAATTTGATCCATAGCTTTTAAAACATTAGCTTTTAATCCCTCCCTTCGTCCAGAAAAAACTACTTTAACATTTTCTTTCATTAGTCGTTTAAATTTAGTCGTAAACATTTTAATAAATAAGTTCATTAGGTAATCTACTTCTTCTTTCGGACGTTTAAAATTATCAGTAGAAAAAGCATAAACACTTAACATAGAAATTCCACGTTTTTTAGCATGAACTACTAAATCTTCTAAAACTAAACTACCCTTTAGATGGCCTTCACTACGCTTTAGACCGCGTTGTTTCGCCCAGCGGCCATTCCCGTCCATAATAATAGCAACATGCTTTGGTATCATTTTTTCCACTTTATCAGCTCCCGTTTTATTTAGTATATCATTTCTTTGAAAAGATGAATAGTTATGTTTAACAAAATTGACATTCCCTTTAAATTTATTTTTTTATAATTTTATAAAATAACTATTTTTCTTTGCATACTAACGAATTAACAGGTATGGTCACATAATAAACATAGACATACATCATTCATCTTTTTTAAGGTTTTTAATACAATATCATGAAAGGAGAATAAAAATGTCGAATTACAATAATAATGATGATCGTAACAAATTCTTTCCACACTGCCGTTTCTGTTATGTTCAAGGACCTACCGGTCCTACAGGACCACAAGGACCTGCAACGATTCAGGTTGGTACAACTACAACGGGAGCACCAGGAACGCCAGCTTCTGTTACCAATTCAGGAACTAATCAAAATGCTATTCTTAATTTTACCATCCCGGCTGGTGTAACAGGGCCAACCGGTGCTACGGGACCTGCTGGTACTAGTGGAACGACAGGGCCGACTGGACCAACTGGATTAACGGGACCTACCGGACCGACGGGTCCTACTGGCGCAACGGGACCGACCGGACCGACTGGACCAGCTGGTGCTACTGGTACTACCGGACCAACTGGACCCGCTGTTACACCTAGTCTAACCATTGGTACTGTATCAACTGGTGCGACTGCGGCTGCTTCTATTACAGGTACTTCGCCAAACTTCATACTAAACCTTACACTTCCGCAAGGTGCAACTGGACCGACTGGACCTACCGGTGCTGGCGGTGCTACTGGACCTACAGGGCCTGCTGGTACTAGTGGTGCAACTGGACCGACTGGACCTACCGGTGCTGGTGGAGCTACTGGACCTACGGGACCTACCGGTATTGGTGGCGCAACTGGACCTACGGGACCAACTGGTACTGGTGGACCGACTGGACCGACTGGACCAACCGGTGCTACAGGACCAACTGGACCGACTGGACCTACTGGACCATAGTAACTATACTCATTTAGCACAAAAGCAAATGATCATCCTAACCGATGATCATTTTTTATGAAGAACATTTATAACAAAAAAACTAAATTACAATATAATATTATGAAGGGAGAGATTTCGAATTAAAAAAATTTGTGTATATGCCATTTGTAAAAATGAGGCAAAATTTGTAGAACGGTGGGTACAATCGATGAAAGAAGCCGATGCGATTTATGTATTAGATACAGGATCTACTGATAATACAGTAGAACTATTACAAGCAAATGGTGTTCAAGTAACCACCAAGATTATTAATCCTTGGCGATTTGATATAGCCAGAAATGAATCCTTACAACTTGTTCCTGATGATACAGACATTTGTGTTTGTACAGATCTAGATGAAATTTTTGAACCTGGCTGGCGTAAAGCGATCGAAGAAGTTTGGCAAGAAGATACAACCAGATTAGCATACAACTATAATTGGAGTTTAGATGAAAATAATAAACCATTAGTAAATTTTTATATTGAAAAAATTCATGCTAGACAAAATTATAAATGGACCCATCCAGTTCATGAAGTATTATCCTATATAGGTGATAAAAAAGAAAAGAAAATTACAACCGATAAAATTACCGTTAACCACTATCCAGATAATACAAAATCAAGAAACAGTTACTTGCCTCTTTTAGAGTTATCGGTTAAAGAGGATCCTGATGATGATAGAAATATGCACTATTTAGGACGAGAGTATATGTATTACGGTGAAAATGAAAAAGCCATTGATACATTAATTAAACACTTACAATTACCAAGAGCGACTTGGAAGGACGAACGTTGTGCTTCTATGCGTTTTATTGCCAGATGCTATACCAGATTGAAACGCTATGATGAAGCGAAACTATGGCTTAAAAAAGCAAGAGATGAAGCTACTTATTTACGCGATCCCTTTATTGAAAGTGCCTTGTTAGCCTATCAATTACAAGAATGGGAAAACGTCATTCATTATGTTATGAAAGCACTACAAATTAAACAACATATGAAAACCTATATCAACGAACCATTTAGTTGGGATGCAACACCATATGATCTATTAAGCATAGCCTTTTATCAACTTGATGAAATAGAAGCTAGTCAAACATTTCTCTTAAAAGCCTTAAAAATAGATCCTAATAACGAACGATTACAAAATAATTTAACCATCATCAAGCAAAAACTAAATGATATAGCAACATAAAAAGGGAGTATATCCCTTTTTTATTGAAAAAATTAAGATTTTGTTCTTGTTACCTGATCTAAGTAATAAAATCCATCTTCATTAAGCATATAAGTATACGTATATTGCTCTAAGTTATCTTTATGATCTTTTATATATTGATTATAAGTATTTTCTCTTTCTTCAGTATTATCAACTGTATTTTCAGTGATAAGTGGTTCTCCTAAAGGAGTCGTTTTATTATAATCTTTATACATTTGATTACTCATGCCATCTACATAAATTGTAGCACTTACTATTTCTATTCTATCACTATATTTAGTAACACTTATTATCGTTTCATAAACATCAAAAGCAGTAGTGCCTCCACAACCTCCAGCTTGTGTTGTGCTATATCGCTTATTAGTAGCATCATAAGTTAAAATTATACAACCATCAGTTATACTTCCTACTTGTGCATAAGTATTAGGTCCAAATGTTCTCTCAAAATCATTCTTTAAAGTACTCTCATTTATATATGTTAAATTTTGATCCGTTCCAACAGGATAGTTTTCCACATCTTCCAGCCACTGACTTGACAAAAGTGTCATTTTATCTTCCATACTCATCTCGCTTACTTTATAACCACCATCCCGATATATGGTTGTCCATGGGCCAATCGTATAACGATGGGCATTGTTAAATAAAGTAACGATGCTCTCATTAGCAGAATCAAGTTCTACAGTAGGGTCAACTTCTACCGTTGTATCATTGCTGTTATCATCAGATACTGATTCATTATTTTCAGTTGCTTCACTATTACCGAAATTAATCACATTTTTATCTACTAGAATATAACCAATTAAACCTACTACACACACAATTAGTATAATAATTATAACCAACTCGCCTTTTTTCTTCATTTTTCACTCCTCCTAGTGTCAGTATAACAAAAAAGTAACTATATAGCTACTCTTATTTGTTTAATTTTCCTTTCAAGCCTTTAACGCCATTGGCTGCAAATCCTTCTAGGATATTACTTTCAAATGAATGAGTTTTATTTTGACGACGTTTAAAGTCTTTAATACCAATATTAATCATATCATCTAACAATTCTGTATAATCTTTTCCAAGTGGATCCCATAAATAGAAAGCTAAACTACCAGGAATAGAATTAATTTCATTTACATACACTTTTTTAGCTTTGGTATCAATTAACATATCAATTCTAGCATCCCCACTACTACCAAGAGCCTTAAAGGCACGAATAGCAATATCTTGTACTTCTTTTTCCATTTTTTCTGTTAAGTCTGCTGGTATTTTACGGTTAGCAGAGGCCATTCCTTTAGAACCTTTACGCGGTGTTTTTACACCCATCTTGCCTTTTATCTTACCATTACCTAAATATTTATCCTCATAAGTTAAGAAAGCATGACCTGCTAATACTTCTTCGATAACACTAGTTTGTTGATGCTCATAATTACCTAAAACAGAAATATTGACTTCCATTAAGTTTTGGACCATTTCTTCTACAATTATTTTACTATCATAAATCATAGCTTCTTCAATTGCTTTTTTCAATGTATCCTGATCACTAGCAGTTCCTATACCTACACTACTACCAGTCGTAGCAGGTTTAACAATAACTGGATATTTTAACTGTTCAACTTGTTCTATAATTTTATCCATATCTTGGCGATAATCGGTATCATAAAACCAAGTATACTTAGGAATCGGTAAATGATTTGCAGCGAAAATATCTCGCATATATACTTTATCTTGGCCAACTGCTGCAGCATAAACATTAGGTCCTACATAAGGAATACCAATCGTTTGCAAATAACCTTGTAGGGCACCATCTTCCACATTTGTTCCATGCGTGATAGGAAACGCAATATCAATATCTGCTACAACCTTTTTAAATAATCCTTTACTTTGTAATACAAACGCCCCGTTTTTATAATATAGTACTACATTAGTAGCATACTTTTTGATTAATTCTAGATCTTGATAACTCTCTACATCTCGCAACATAGCTCCGGTATACCACTCTCGATCTTTTGTAATATAGATCGGAACAATTTCATATTTTTCCTGATCCAATTTATTCATCGCTTGAACGGCTGAGATAATACTTACCTCATGTTCAACGCTCTCGCCTCCAAAAATAACACCTACTTTAATTTTCATTTCTTAACACACCTTCCTATTTTTCATTATATGTATCTGGTAAATCATTCTCAAACAAGGCATATACATCTTCTTTACCAGTCATTCCTCTTATAAAAGTATATGCATCCACGACATTGTTGTAAACAATCACCCGATCCATATCATAGTGTTTATTCATTAATCCCTTTTGAATCGGCTTCGTTTGTTTTTCTCCTATTAGAATCACATAATCAGCTTTACTACATTCTGCAATTTGTTCCCCAAATTTTTCATTCAATTCATTTTCTTTAGCACCCAGTTCAATCATTCCTGGTGTTACAACAATTTTTAAACCAGGCATCATAGCTAACACTTCCAAAGCCTTTTTAGCACCAACTGGATTTGAATTATAGGCATCATCAATCTGATAAAAATTACCAAGTCGCTTTAACTCTAAGCGATGTTCGATCGGTTTGACCCCTTTCACGGCTTGTTGTAATTGACTAATACTAATACCAAGTTCTCTACCCAAGGCAATTGCTGCCAATATATTATAAACATTATGATCTCCTAATAATTTAGTTTCAAATGGATATTTCTTTTTATCACCTTTAAAGGTTACTGTAAACTTAGTTCCCTGATTCGTACAGCAAATATCGCTAGCATGCACATCAACATCTACTTGCTCAATACCAATCCATAAAATTTTACACGTATTTTTTAATTCATAACTTGTCTGGTTAGGATCATCTTTATTAAGAATTCCTACCCCATCTAATGGTAATGATTCAATTAATTCAAATTTTGTCTTTTGAATATTTTTCTGACTGCCGAATGTTTCTAAATGAGCCGTTCCAATACGAGTTAAAATACCATATTTCGGTTTTACAAAATCACATAATTGTTTAATCTCTCCAGGCCGATAAGCCCCCATTTCTGCAATGAAAATATCATTAAATTTATCTAAATAATTATTAACGGTTATCATTAGTCCATAAGGAGTATTTAAATTCTTAGGAGAGGCTAATGTTACATATTTAACATTTAAAATATCAGCTAAAATATTTTTACTACTAGTTTTGCCGTAACTACCGGTAATACCAATTACTTTCAAATTAGACATATTCTTTAGTTTAGATACAGCTTTATGATGATAATAATAGTAAACAAATTTTTCAACTGTATGCTTATTAATAAAATTAGCAATTAATAAAATAAAACCATTAAAATAGCATAACATCGCATACACAAAAACTAAAAAAGAATAAACCATAACCTCACGATGATAGATAACAAATAAAATCAATGGTATAGCATATAAAATTATCGTGGTAAATAACAATCGTTTAACACGAGCCGTTATCACTAATGGTTTTTTAACTGGTTCTTGTTTGATTTTCTTATAATAAGAAAGGATATAAAATATATATAAAATAAGCAAAATAACATTACCAACAAAAGCTAAGCCTTCTTTCGTCGATAAAAAACTATCTACAATTGCAACTAGTACTAATAACAGTAATTCTACTGTAAAGAAATTACTCTCATGATTCATATACCAGCGGAAATAGCGATTATTTTCGTTATATAAATTCTGCTGTAAAATATGAATATTCTTTTTCGTTTTTACGATCAGTAATATCGTAATAACTAATAATAAAAGGATTCTTACAAACATACTATCCCTCCATAAATTTAAAAATAATATGAATCACTTGTTGTAGATTTTCTAAGTAGGCATAATGGGTACCAGGTAAAACAATTAAAGCTCCATCTACTAATAATTTTTCTAATAACTTAGCTTCTTCTAAAGGAGCCTCACTATCATATTCACCCCAAATTAATAAAGTAGGAACTTTTATCTTTTTAGCATATGGTGATAAGTCTTCATTAACCGTTTTAACTAATATGTCTCTCATCATTGGTGTAGCTGCTTTATAATCTCTAGAACCAATATAATTTTTAGCATATTCAGCAACTTTTTTCATTCCTGGTAATTGTTTCGCTTTTTTTAGCAATTTTTCCTTTGTACTTAATTCTGTTTTGGTCCGAACACAAGGAGCCCCAAATAGAACTACTTTTTCTACTTCATAACAACTAGCATAGCAAATCGCTACTCGTCCGCCAAAAGAATGACCAATGATAACCGGTTTTTTTATCTGTAGTTTCTCTACTAATTCATGCACCATATCCGCATAATCTTGAATCGTCCATGCAACAGTTGGTTCACTACTAGCACCAAATCCTGGAAAATCTAAAATGGTAATACGATACTTGGTAGATAAAGGATCACCTAGAGGCTTCATCATTTCAATATTTTGCCCCCAACCATGAAGTAAAATGATATCTTTTCCCTTACCATACTGTATGTAATTAACGTTCGTATTGTGTACTTTTATCATGGTCTCCTCCTTGCAACCAGTATATCACGAAACCAAAAAAAGTGTCTATAAATTGACACCTTTTGTCTGTTAATTAACACTTTTTTGCTTGTAAAATACGCCGGCAAAATGATGCCCTATTTTTTTAGGATTACCTAAATAGGCAGCATGATGAGAATAATAATGATCATTCGTAATCGTATCAGCTGGATTCATAATGAACTGTCTAAAACGATAATTAGCTAACTGCGCCATAATGGCTTTGCGCAAATTAATACAATAATGATCACCGTTTTTTAGCAAAGCACCACTTTCTTCCCACAAAGATAAATCTTTGATCCAAGTCGGATAGCGATCATAAGACCAACTAGGACCAGCACAGGCACTAATATAAACAAAAATATTTTCATCTTTACTTCCGCACGCATCTTTTAATGCTGCTAATGTAAATTGAGGCAGTTTTTGATCAACTAAACGGGCACTACAGTGCGCCGTAGCACTAACTCCATTTTGGAGATCAGCCATAATGACAACCGCACAATCCGCTACCGGATAGCCAACTACTACATTGGGTGTCTTCTCTGTCACTAGCAAAATATCTGCCGTAATATCTAAGTACCAGCCATCTTTTTTGGCCTTTATCATATCCGAAGTCACCAGTTGATAGGAACCATCCGCTACTTGGTTTGGAACATACACTTTATCAGGATTAAACCCATAAAAAGTTGCCATTTGTTGTCGTGCTTTATAATTATTAATACCACTAATAGAGCCAAAGCGATTACCAGTCTCAATAATCTGTAATCGACTCATAACATCACCTATAGTAGTATATGTTATTATCTAAAATAGGCTCAATTGATTGGAATCTGGCAAATCACTAATAATGCCCATTGCTTCCATTTTATCAACTAAAGTTTTCGATACTTTACCCCGTTTTTGTAAATCTTCCTTACTAATAAATGGTTGCGCACTTCTTGCTTCGACAATTGTATTAGCAACCGTATCTCCCAAGCCATCAATCGTAGAAAATGGTGGAATTAACGCATTTTCATGATCGGGATCAATAATAAATTTTGTTGCTTCACTTTTTTCTAAAGAGATAGGGCTAAAAGTAATACCCCTAGCTGTTGCTTCTAAAGCTACATGCAAGGAATCAATAATATTCGTTTCTTTATTAGTGGCTTCAAAGCCTTTAGCAAGCAAATCTTCATAACGTGTACAAATCGCTTTATTCCCTTTTATCATGGTTTCAATATCAAAATCACCTACACGAATTGAAAAATAAGCCGCATAGTAATTAAGTGGTTGATACACTTTAAACCAGGCAATACGAATAGCACTCATAACATAAGCACAAGCATGCGCTTTAGGGAACATGTACTTAATTTTATGACAAGATTCAATATACCAATCAGGAATTTTTGCCGCTTCCATTTTTTCTTTCCACATTTTCCAAGTTTCTGGATCCTTACTAGCTTTTCCTTTACGAACAAACTCCATAATTTTAAAAGCATCTTTAGGAGCCATCCCCCAGTTCATCAAGTTAACCATGATATCATCACGACACCCAATAACATCTTTAAATGGCACGACATTATTTCTGATTAATTCACTAGCATTTCCTGCCCAAACATCCGTTCCATGTGATAAACCTGATATTTTAACAAGCTCAGAAAAAGTACTTGGTTTCGTTTCTACTAACATCTGAATAACAAACCTAGTTCCTAACTCCGGTAATCCTAATGTCCCTGTTGGGCATAAAATATCATCTTCAGAAACCCCTAAAGCTTCAGGGCTTGATAAAATAGAAAAGATTTTTTTATCATCCATTGGTAACGTCGTAATATCAATTCCTGATAAATCTTGTAACATACGAAGTACCGTTGGATCATCGTGACCTAGTATATCTAGTTTTAAAACATCTTGGTCAATCGCATGATAATCAAAGTGCGTTGTTCGCCACAAAGAAGTATTGTCATCAGCAGGATATTGATATGGTGTAAAATCATAAACATCCATATAACCAGGAATAACAACAATTCCACCTGGATGTTGTCCTGTAGTACGTTTAA